>NZ_BAACAP010000115.1:0-23693 GCF_045865695.1 Scytonema hankhaensis NUACC26 | reverse complement strand
TTCGTTAATAAAACTAATCTTGGTTGCTAAGAAAGCGTTAGCGGCATATTTAATCATTTCTGCCGAACTCAAATCTGTTGCCAATACTGGTACGGGAGGTAAAGATTGGTTTTCAGCAAACTTACGCTCAACAATGGGAGCATAGAGTTGCTGCATGAGTGCGATCGCTCTTGGGCTGTTACCTCCCAAAACGATACGGTCTGGATTAAAAGTATCATATACAGCCGAGCCTTCCCGTAGAAACTCTGGGTTGCTCACAACATCAAACTCAGCTGTAATTTCAGGCAATCTCTCTAATTCTGAAGCACCACCTGCGGTGACAAGAGTTTTTTGACGTTCGGCAATGCCATCTAAAACAATCATTCGTACCCAGTCACCAGAACCGATAGGTACTGTAGACTTGTTAACAATAACCTTATAACCACCATTCAAATGAGCGCCAATACCACGAGCTACAGCCTCAACGTAGCGAGTATCGCTTTCACCAGTTGGCAGAGGTGGTGTTCCAACGGCAATAAACAAAACTTCCCCATGAGCAACGCCCGCAGCCAAATCTGTCGTAAATTCAATTTTTTCTGCATTAATGGCAGATTGCATAATTTCTGACAGTCCCGGCTCAAATATAGGTGATTGCCCGGACTTCATAATTTTGACTTTTTCTTCGTTATTGTCTACACAAATAACATCATGACCAATGTGAGCTAAGCAAGCGCCTGTTACTAAACCAACGTAACCAGTACCTATAACACAAACACGCATTTCGTTTTATTCCTCGTTTTATGGGGTAATTGTTTGAAGAAGCTTTCAGAAGAAGTCAAAAGGTTATGGTTTATAGTTCCCAAAGTTAACAGTTTTCTAACTATGGGACTATTGACCATTTTTGATACGCTCGCGAAAATCTTCTACAGTCAGTTTTAACCCCTCTTGTAAAGGAACGCTAGGTTCCCAATTCAACCAAGTTTTTGCTCTCGTAATATCAGGGCGACGACGGCGTGGGTCGTCCGAAGGTAGTGGCTCAAACTGAATTTCTGCGTCAGGGTTAACAAGGTTTTGCACTGCTTGCGCCAACTCTAGAATTGTATACTCATCAGGATTGCCCAAATTGACCGGACCGACGTATTCGTTATTCATGAGACGCATCAGACCGTCTACCAAGTCAGATACATAGCAAAAACTGCGGGTTTGCGAACCCTCTCCATAAACAGTCAAAGGAGTCCTTCGCAATGCTTGAACCACAAAGTTGCTCACCACACGACCGTCATTTTCCAGCATTCGAGGTCCGTAGGTATTAAATATTCTTGCAACTCGGACATCAACTTTATTTTGTCTGTAATAATCAAAAGTCAAAGTTTCAGCAATGCGCTTTCCTTCGTCATAGCAAGAGCGAATTCCAATAGGATTCACGTTACCCCAGTACTCCTCGCTTTGGGGATGAACGTTTGGATCGCCGTAGACTTCACTTGTTGACGCTAACAAAAATCTTGCTTTGACACGCTTAGCCAATCCCAACATATTCAGCGTACCCATAACGTTGGTTTTCACTGTTTTTACCGGATTGTACTGGTAATGTACTGGGGAAGCAGGACAAGCTAGATGGTAGATTTGATCGACTTCCAATCTAATTGGCTCTGTAATATCGTGGCGAATCATCTCAAAATATGGGTGATCCAGCCATTTCAAAATATTACGTTTATGTCCCGTGTAAAAATTATCCAGACAAATGACTTCATGCCCATCACTTATGAGTCTATCGATCAGATGAGACCCAATAAACCCAGCACCGCCCGTTACCAAAATTCTCATAGTTTCCCAGTTACTAAGAAATGTTTGCTTTCTTCGCTTGCGCTTGTACTTAGATTACCCAGGCTTTAAACAAAAATACAGCAGAAGAAATATACGTTATCAACAGAGTTATAGATAGATATAGCTAGTTGCCCCTGGATGAATGCTTGTTATCTCTAGTACTCGCGGCTTTTCACAAGTCATAAAAAAAATAACAAACATTGTCTACCTATTGTTAGTGTTTCAGCTATATTTTACGAAAACTTTATAAAAATAAAGTTTTTTACGTATTTGTCACTGGTCAGGTGGTCACTGGTCAGGTGGTCACTGGTCAGGTGATTACACAACCCCCTCAGACATGGCTGCTGTGGCTGCAGGAACGTCAGCAGGGACAACTGCTGTTTGAATGCGTTGGGGTTCTCCAAGCACTACAATAGAACAGGTGAGTTGATTAGCCAGTTGAGTCGTGACATCACTAATTGCTAACCTGTCCGGGCTAGTACGATTGCGGACAAAAGGCAAGACCACTAAATCAAATAATCTAGCTGCTTGCAAAATTGCTTGAGCGGTATTCTCATGAGCTAAAATTTGAATTTCTGGCGGATTTGGTGTTCCAAGTTTAGATATAGCTAATGAGAGTTGCGATCGCCGCCAAGCAATCTTGTTGGAACTAGTACGACGTTCGCACACGTTTAGCAACGTCACTTGTGCTTGGTTTGCTTCTGCTAAGGTTTGGGCAAACTGTACTGATTGTAATGAAGGTGGCGTTAAATTTTCTAATGGAACTAGAATCCGTTGAATTTTACTAGGTGAATCCACCAAACGAGTGACAGCTACCGGACAATGAGAAGACCATAGAACGTTATCAATGACATTGCCAAACAAACGTGCTTTTAACCCAGTCCGTTTCCCCCAACCCATGACAATCAAACTTGCCTTTTGTTCTCGCGAAGCCCGACTGATTCCTTGAGCAAAAGCATCGTCAATTCGCATCAAGGGTTGAGCTTCTACACCTAAAACTTTACTCAGTGCTGTTGCTTTTGCTAGCAAGCGTTGACTCCGTTGAACCGAGGCTTCCAACTGAGGCGAATCCATATGGGCAAAAGCAGTTGCGATCGCCAGAGGGACTATCTTACCATGTGTTTGTCGTGCCAGCAGTCCCGCCATTTCAATCAGGTGTTGCTGGGTTTGGGGATTGTACACGGGAACAATAATGGTATAGCGATCGTTTCGTTCCTCTGACTTTTGATGAGGAACCATAGCTTTCTGCTCTTTACATAGTGGAGACGTTAACCCAACGGCAGAACGACTTGTTATTAACGGACCTAATATTGAAGTCAGCAGCATCAAAACAATGATACTATTGAGAGTTTGAATATTCAGCAATTTAGCTTCATAACCAACCAACGCTGCTGCCAATGTCGTACCTACTTGAGGTATTGACAACGACCACATTGTAATCGCTTCTTGCCAAGTGTAGCGATAAGTCACTTTTGCTAAAAAAGCCGCAATAAATTTACTTATAATTAAACCGACAACAATCAGAACCGTTAACCATAAATTCTGAAGATTTGCCAACGATAGTAAATCTATCTGCAACCCCAGATTCACAAAGAAGATAGGAATAAATAATACGTTACCAACAAATAATACCTTATCTTTTACTGGACCTTCTCCCAATATTTCATTAACACCTAAACCAGCTAGAAAAGCTGCTACGATCTTATTTACACCAATAATTTGTGCTCCTATAAAAGTCACAAATACAGAAAGCATAACAAATAAAAATTGATGTCCTTCTTCGTCTCCCGAACGGCGGAAAAACTCTTTACCTAACCAATCAAAACCTACTACAACTACAATTGAGTAGACAATTAAAGAACTAATTAACCCAACAAATAAACTATAATTAAAGTCCTCGGTTCTATGAATGACTAAGCAACCCGCTAATACCAGCAAAGCAGCAAGATCGGTAACAATCGTGGCTCCAACAGTAACAGCCACAGCTTCATTATTAACAACACCCAAGCGAGCGAGTTTGGGATATGCAACCAGAGTGTGGGAAGCCAGTAGAGAGCCAATTAAAATAGAAGCATTCCAATCAAAGTTAAAAATTCGTCCTATGGCAGTTCCCACGATTACAGGAACTATAAACGTAAAAAATCCAAATCCCAACGAACGACTTTTTACGCGACGAAATTGTTGTATATCGACTTGTAAACTCGCTACAAATATCAGGTAAACTAACCCAATATCCGAAAGTGAATTTATGAGAGCAGAATCTTTATGCAGAATACTAAAGCCATTCGGTCCGAGAACTAACCCGGCGAGAAGCAATCCTACTAATCCTGGCAATCGCAGCCGTTCAAACAGGATTGGTACAACTAAAATGACTACCAACAGAATAGCAATGGGAACAAAATGTTCCTTGCTAAGAACTTGGACAGCGGGTTCCAAAGCAAGAACTTGTAAGATGAGTTCCATAGGTAGGACGCAGAAATGGCAATAGAGGGCTTCGATTGAGGTGTCTCTTAATTATTAAAACTTAACAAATTGCAAATCAACCCTGAAAAAAATAAAAATTTTTCTGACACGACCCCAACGATTATCTAAGACCTACCTATGGGTGGATTTGACCTAAGATAAATCGCAGGCGATCGTAATCCTCTTTCAGCAGTACACTGAGAGTACGTCCAGCTTTGACAAGCCATTGTCTGTCGGCTTTGCGTAGCTGATATACATCTCTAATAGCTGCTGCAATTAAAGAATCCACTGGCGCACCACTGATAGACAGTAATGTCTGTAAAAAATCTAAGTCTTCGGTGAATTTAATGACTATTTCCGGTTCACAGCGATAAACAGCTTGATGGATTTGAGGTGGACGAGGTGGTAGATATTGATAAATTTTCCCATTGACAAAGCGATCGTTGCCCGGTTGTTCAAACCCCACAATTGCAGCCCGAAACTCAGTTTTGAGCATAGCAAAAATTTGAGGTTGTTCCGATCGCAAATCCTCCAGTGATAAACCCAAAGCCACTGCTCGATGTACCGAATCTATGGGCATAGTTGTCACATGATAGACAACTCCATAAATTTGATTCCTGGACTCTTCATCTAGAGAACGAACCCAGCTACCAAAAGGAGGCATTGAGGGAAAGCTTAAATCCTCTGGTTCCAAACACTGAGCTAAAAACTCGCAAGTTGCCGTTTCTATCACCTCAGCGATATGGTTGGGATGACGATTGCTTCTATCAAACTGTGGTAACGGAAGGCGCATAATCTAGGTCATTGGGCATTGGGCATTGGTCGTTAGTCATTAGTCATTAGTCATTAGTCATTAGTGATTGGTCATCGATCGCTCATCATTTACATAAGGGAAGAATGATAAAGGACAAATAACTGATGACAAACAACAAAGGACAAATGACACTTGACCAATAACTATTTCTTTTTCCGTGCTGTTGTTTCTACAGGTTCTAACTCAGAAAGACGGAATGTCACCAATTTATCCCAATTCCCACCTTCAAATAGAACGGCTACTTTGCCATCGCTCACTCGTTGTACGAGACCTTCGTAGCGATAGTAAGTATCTGTAGGATTCTTAACACGAACAGTTGCTCCAGGCAGAAGAATCATATTGTTAACCCTTACTTGCTCCTACTTCTAGCTTACTACGAGTTCTGGGTCATTGGTCAGGTGGTCACTGGTCACTGGTCAGGTGGTCACTGGTCAGGTGGTCACTTAATACTTTTGTTTTTGCCGGAAATTAGCGACTGACTCCACAAGTCCTAGGGCAATAAAGTTTTTCAGCATAGCAGAACGTCCATAACTCATCCAAGGGAGAGGAATTCCTGCAACAGGCGCTAAACCAACAGTCATGCCGATGTTCACAACCATTTGAAACACGATCATGGATAAAACGCCTATAGCCAGCAAGGAACCAAAGTTATCTTTGGAAGTTTGGGCAATGTGTAGCAGGCGCTGACAAATTACACAAAAGGTCAAGAGAATGACCAAACAGCCAATAAAACCGAATTCTTCACCAACTGCGGAGAAAATAAAGTCTGTGTGTTGTTCGGGAACGAAATTTAACTGAGTCATGGGACCTTTAAAAAGACCCCATCCCCACCATTCACCCGCACCAATGGCAATCCGGGATTGGATGAGGTGATATCCTGCTCCTAAAGGATCGTGTTCCGGGTTGACAAATACGGTTAAACGGTCTTTTTGATACTCTTTTAATACATGATTCCACGCAAATACACCTAATTCCCCACCTAAAAGATTAAGGGATAAAGCACTTATCCCGCCTAGTCCGTATCGACGCCAAGGAAGAGTTAAAAAGCCAAGCAATCCCATGGCAAACGACCATAACAATCCCAAGGGGGTGACACTGAAGTCTCCAAATAACGTAATGGAGAAGGGCCAATGTACGCCGAACAAAATAGCTGCAATAATTGGAGAAACTAACAGTATTAACCAACCTGGGTTAGCGTTTGCCCAATACAACATCCCTAATACGATCGCACCAAATACCAGTGATGTTGCCAAATCTGGCTGTAAAAACACCAATGCCCACGGTACTGCGGTAATTCCTAAAGCTCTAATAACATTATCTAAATTAGAAGCAGTGCGCTTATGTAACATCACTGCTAAGGTGATTATTAAACCTATTTTGGCGAATTCTGAAGGTTGGACGTTAAAGCCAGCAACGCTAATCCATCTTTGAGCACCTTTAGCACTATGACCGACTAACATCACTGCAATTAAGCTAGCATTTGTTATGGCGTATGTTATCCAATGCCACTGAATCAGGTTATCGTAACGGCATCTAGAAATGAAAATGGCTAGGATGAGACCAATACCACCCATTAGCCAATGCCACCACCAGTCCGTAAGACCTTGGTTCAATTCTGTACTGCGGATCATGATACCGCCAAATATAGTGAGTGCAACTGGTAATATAAATAACAACAAATCTACTTGCTGCCAGGGTTTAAACCAATACTTCCAGCGAACTCTGGGAAGCGAACGTTTTAACAACATTGTGGGATTTTAAATATTTTGAATTAATTATTCGGTGTTTCTGCTGCTTCAACCAGACAAATTTTGAGAATTTTAGGTTAGAGCAGCAACTGATACTTTACCCGCAATTGCAAGTGCGATCGTACTTAAAGCTTTAGCACTTGCTGAATCTGGGTCAGCCACAACAATAGGAACACCATTATCGCCACCGACTCTGGTAGAAATTTCCATAGGTACGCATCCTAGTAACGGTACGCCCAATTCAGTTGCAGTTTTAGAACCACCTCCAGAACCAAAAATGTCATACTGTTTATCTGGCATATCTGGTGGAATAAAGTAGCTCATATTTTCTACTATTCCCAAAATTGGCACGTTCATTTGCTGGAACATCCGCAAACCCTTGCGAGCATCCAACAGTGCTACAGTTTGTGGGGTAGTGACAATCACTGCTCCTGCCATTGGAACTGCCTGTGCTAATGTTAGCTGAGCATCCCCTGTTCCCGGAGGCATATCGACAATCAAATAGTCTAACTCTTCCCACTCAACTTGGTAGAGAAACTGACGAATCACGCCATTAAGCATCGGTCCGCGCCAAATAACAGGTTGGTCTCGGTCAATCAAAAATCCCATGGAGACGAGTTTGACACCATGATTAAAAGCTGGTTCTAAAATTTCGCCTTTTGGTGTCGATCTGACAACCATTTCAGCATCACCCAGTCCTAGCATAGTTGGATCGTTCGGTCCATAAATATCAGCATCAAGCAAGCCAACTTTGGCTCCTGTTTGTGCTAACGCAACCGCAACATTAACGGCAACCGTACTTTTACCGACTCCCCCCTTACCGCTAGAAACCGCAATAATATTTTTTACACCTGGAATCCCATTGCGATCGGGCAAGCTTTTTTGTTGAGGCGTTTCTGCTGTCACCTCTACAGAAACATTGGTTACACCCGGTAATTGCTTAACAGCTTTTTGACAATCTTCTACAATAAATTCACGCAAAGGACACGCAGGAGTTGTCAGTACCAAGGTAAAGCTAACCTGACCGCCATCAATTTTGATATTGCGAATCATATTCATTTCTACCAGACTTTTACGAAGTTCTGGATCTTGTACTGGGCGCAAGACTTCTAAAACTGAATGAGAATCAAGCACATCATACATAACGTTTTGTTACCTTAATACCGAACAATTATTATTTTAGGGGATTGGGTATCAGTGACCAGTGACCAGTGACCAGTGACCAATGACCAATGACTAGTTTCTAGAAGTCAAAACAACTATCTTTGATAGATTTTGTTTGTCCTGACAATTCAACCGCTTCAACTAAGGCTCTGGCGACACGATCCGCATAAGGACGGGAAAACGACCAAATCAGAGGCGATAGCCAACCACGTAATGTTACAGAATAAGATAAACAAGTCCCACAAACTGTGGATTCTACTTTGTAAGTGACCCGTTCCTCAACTCCGGGAATAGCTAGCACTCGTATACTCAATAATTCTCTAGGATTAACAATCTCCACAAAAATCCTGATAGGAATGGGAGACAAGCGCGTGACTGCCTGATAAATTAACCCAGGTTTCGGAACTAGTCCATAGGGGACATTAGTACTTTTCAGCAGTGGATGCCAGGAAACATCAGCTATGTCCACCACTTTTTGCCATAATTCATCTACAGAAGCAGAACTGATCTCCCGGTACGTGCGTACTAGAGAAGCGCAAAACAGACGACGTTTGCGATGGACGAATTTGGATAAACAACTGAGCATCTTCCTAATCTTCCTCCTCGCTACACTTAAAAAGGCAGAAGTACGAAGGCAGAGGGCAGAAGGAATCCCTAGGCATAAATATGAGATATTTGATAAATTTGCTACGCATTTTTTCTCCATACTTAAAAGTAGGGGCTTTAGACCATAAGAGCCGATGGCACAGAAAACTTATTTTTATATTAAATTTTACAATTTTGCCTTCTGCCTTCTGCCCTCTGCCCTCTGCCTTTCTTTCGCAACAACTGGTAACTTTGACACAGTACACATCTGTTTTGTCGTTTAACTTCGCATTTAACTTTCTCAAAATCTCCCCATACATAGCAAGCCATCTGAAGGATGAAGTATGAAATACAAAGGGGTTTGTCGAATTGTCGAAACAATACTTAAACTTTACCCAACCACAAATAAGTTGAGAAAAATAAACAAACATACAAGCGAACACGCATTTGAGAGAAAATAACTAAACTGTAGTCATGCCAAACACTTGTAAAGAGTTTATGTTGACCAACGCTAAAATCCCAACTTTGATAGCAGAACCCACACACAACCTGCCAACTGACGCTAAAACCAGAGTCAGTCAGTTCATGAAACAGTTGCAAGACCAAATTTCTCAAACGTTGGTAGAACTCGATGGCATGGGACAATTTCATGAGGACTCTTGGGAACGCCCAGAAGGAGGTGGCGGGAGATCTCGTGTCATGCGTGAGGGTGCAATCTTTGAACAAGGCGGTGTAAATTTTTCAGAAGTTTGGGGGACTCAATTACCGCCCTCGATCGTAGCTCAACGTCCTGAAGCGGAGGGGCATGGTTTTTACGCCACAGGCACTTCCATGGTATTACACCCCCGCAATCCCTATGTGCCGACAGTTCATTTAAATTACCGCTACTTTGAAGCAGGTCCCGTTTGGTGGTTTGGAGGCGGAGCAGACCTTACACCATACTATCCTTTTGCTGAAGATGCAGCTCATTTTCACAAAACAATAAAGCAAGCTTGCGATGCCAATTCTCCGGATTATTATCCGGTGTTCAAGCGTTGGTGTGACGAATATTTCTACTTAAAACACCGTCAAGAGACACGCGGTGTTGGCGGATTATTTTTTGATTACCAAGATGGACGCGGAGCATTGTATCGCGGTCCTCATACAGATAGTGCGGCTGCTGTTTACAGCAACGAAGTTGGAGAATTAGCACCACGCACTTGGGAACAACTGTTTGCTTTCGTACAAGATTGTGGTAGTGCTTTTCTACCATCCTACGTGCCAATTGTGGAAAGACGACACAAGATGGAATATAGCGATCGCCAACGTAATTTTCAACTATATCGCCGAGGAAGGTACGTAGAATTCAATTTGGTGTATGACAGAGGAACAATTTTCGGGCTGCAAACTAATGGACGCACCGAATCAATCCTGATGTCACTTCCACCTTTAGTGCGGTGGGAATACGGCTACCAACCCGAACCCAATTCTCCTGAAGCCGAGTTGTACGAAACATTCCTCAAACCCCAAGATTGGGCAAACTATATCAGTAACCAGTGACCAGTGACCAGTGACCAGTGACCAGTGACCGGTGACCAGTGACCGGTGACTGGATGACTTATTGATTTTTCAGTCCCCAATCGCCAATCGCCAATCGCCAATCCCTAATCCCCATTGCCCCTTATCCCCAGAGGGGGCCCCGAGTTCCCCAATCGCCAATCCCCAATCGCCACTCCCGATTAAGTGAGTTAAACTACTAAAGGTAAGCACCTAGCAAAAATAATGACAGCCAGATCTGTAGCTTTGTCATCTGGTGCTAGAGCCAGCAATAGTCCACTTTACTTGAAATGAGAGGATGATTGAGGAGTGCTAAGGGGAGACTCAGTGATTTACATAGATCAACAAACTTATACAACCCAAGATGGGAATAGAGTTATCGTTCTGACGCCATCAGGACGACTCGATATCACAACAGCTTGGCAATTTCGTCTGAAGTTGCAAGAATGTATTTCCAAACTCAGCCCCCATGTGGTAGTTAATCTCGGTCAGGTCAATTTTATTGATAGTTCCGGGTTAACATCCTTAGTCGCTGGAATGCGCGATGCTGATAAAGTCAAAGGCAGTTTTCGGATTTGTAATGTCCATCCAGAAGCCAAACTCGTGTTTGAAGTCACGATGATGGATACTGTGTTTGAGATTTTTGAAACCGAAGACGAAGCCTTAGAAGGTATACCTCGTAGCATTGCCAGCTAAAACTTGAATTTTCAATGCTCAATTCCCAATTCCCAAATTAATACTGTTCTCGCTTGGTATAGCGATAAGGTCCTAAAATTGCACCCCAAGTCGCTTTTCCAGTTATCGGGTCGATACCTTTGTCAAAGCTCATAAAATTATCTTGAGTCGATTCAAAGCCCAAAGAAACTTGTACGGTACTGCTACCATACGTAAAACTGCAAAGAGTGTTTGTTGGTGGAGTAGCAGCAAACTTGTAGCTGTCAGGGGCTAAAGCCTCTTGGTTGACATCAAGTACGCAACTTGGTAGCAATTCTAATTGGTCAAGCGTTAGTGTATTTAATAAATCGGAGTTACAACCAGCACCTAGTATAGCGCTAGGATTCTTAGGCATATAATATTGCACTTTTATGGGTACGCGATCGCTTTGTCCTTCGGTAAGACGTAAAATTCGCTGACGGTAAGGCTTTTCAAGTTGGACAATATTGGCTTGTTCGGCAAAAATAGTCACGCTATCTTCTTGAAAAAGAGGTACTCTTCTGTGCCACAGGCGTAAATGAACGTACCAGGCGGGATCTGCCAAAGCTTGTTCTCGATTATCAAATTCACCAACAAGGTAACGAGCAAGAGTCAGGAGTTGTTGCGAGAGAACCATAGTGTGTAGAAGCAAACAGGTATCGATCCCGAATTTTAGACGAGTTTGATACAAAGAGAAACCCGAACTTGGCAAAGTTACCCTAAAGCGAGACAATAAAAATACGTCGCCCTTATATTTATGATTTGTGAATAACGTCCGTACTGTCTCTGATACTAAGCGAACTTTCTATAACCTTCATACCCGCCCGGTAAACACTATCTACCGTCGGGTTGTGGAGGAGTTAATGGTGGAAATGCATTTGCTGTCGGTCAATGTAGATTTTGGCTACGAACCAATTTATGCCTTGGGCGTCGTCACTGCCTTTGAACGTTTTATGCAAGGCTACCAGCCGGAACGGGATAAGGAGTCGATTTTTAACGCTCTTGTGCGGGCATTAGAAGAAGATCCGCAACGTTACAGACAAGATGCTCAAAGATTACAATCTGTAGCAAAAAGCTTACCATCTTCAGAATTAATTGCGTGGTTAAGTCAACAAACGCATTTAGACAGAGATGCTGAGCTTCAGTCCTCACTGCAAGCAATTTCTCAAAACCCAGCCTTTAAGTACAATCGCTTGTTTGCGATTGGAATTTTTTCTTTACTAGAATTATCAGATCCAGAACTTGTAAAAGACCAAAAGCAACTCACTGAAGCACTGAAAAAAATTGCTGATGGATTGCATTTATCTGATGACAAACTGAGTAAAGATCTGGAGATCTACCGTTCTAATTTAGAAAAGGTGTCTCAGGCAATAGCAGTTATGTCCGATTTGCTCTCAGCAGATCGCAAAAGACGAGAGCAAAGAAGTCAGCAGTCTAGTGCTAGTTAGTCGTTAATGGTTGGTAGGGGCGCAATGCCCTATGCCCCTATAGTAATTAGTAGCTAAGAGGATGTTGGTAAAGTCACCGTTGGGAGCGCGATCCCCCCTAGCCCACGCCAGTCGCCTACGGAGGGAGACCCTCCTGCAGCGCTGGCTCCCCTTAAAAAGGGGGGAAATACTCTTAAAAGTCCCCCTTTTTAAGGGGGATTTAGGGGGATCTTGAACGTTTTGCTACTGATGAAAGGACTTTTAAAACATCCTCTAAGAATAAACAACAACCAACGACTAACAACCAACAACTAGCAAATGGTTAAAACCCTAATAAATGGTAGATTAAGCTACTTAAGATAGAGAGCGTGAGAGCACCCAAAATAGCGCTTCCTGCACCGTAACGCAAGCGGAAACCTTGTACTAACCAAGCTGCAATCCCAAAACTGACAACAGAGATAATAAATGTGAAGAAGCTGGATAACAAATTAAAAGTCAAAAAATTGGGAACGGCAAATACAAGACGTAAAATTGGTCTGACAACTGCTGTTATAATTCCCAAAACAGCGGCGGAAAGAAAAGCTTTTTCTGGTGAGTCAATTTCGACTCCAAATGGCAGTTTGCTAACAACAAATAAGCCAATGGCTGTTACTAACCAAACTAATAATAATGCCCCGATATTCATGACCATAACCTCTTATCAAAGATAACTGGTGAATCTCATCACAAAGGATTTCGATCTATTGCTTAACAAAGCTTGACATAAAACCAATAAGTTGTAAGTTAGCAGAAATCTTTCTTGACACCTCGTTCCTAGGCTCAGCCTGGGAACGAGAGGACAAGAGTGAAATATGTGAAGCTGAAGCATACTGTACTCAGTCTTACCTGTTTGGAGCAGGATTCGGTTTTCCACCTGCTGGTACTTGAGGTAAGGAAGGAGAATTTCCTAATGGATTTACAGGAGTAGTCCCTTGTCCGGGAGGAATTTGATTGGGTGCAGGTGGAGGATTGAAGAGATTTGGAGGAACGGTATTTGGTAAAGGTGCTCCTCCTGGTGCATTAGGATTATTTGGGAAAGAGGGAGAAGCAGGTAAAGAGGGGTCTGTCGTTTGCCCTGAAGAACCAGGAATGATTCCCAACGAAACGCGATCGCCTCCCACAGATCGCAACAAATCTAACATTTCGATCACATCATTATAAGTTGCAGACCGAGAGGCATTCAGCACAAAAACACCTTTAGGGTTCTTTTTGATATAGTCCTCTAAAGCAGACTTGAGTTGTTCCCGATTAATTGGCTGTTTTTCCACATAAGTTTGACCAACAGCATCAATAGTCACGGGTAATATATCTCGTCCTGCTTGTGACACGACACCAGCAGCAGAAGTACCCGTTTTAGCTTTAGGTAAATCGATATTAATTGCCTGCTGTCGAGTAAACTGCAAAGCAGCCAAAATAAAGAATGTCAAAATACAAAAAATGACATCAATGAGGGGAAGAATCTGAATTTGAGCTTCTTCTACCGGGCTTTGTAAGTTAATTTTCATCTTATAAATCTCTGGCTTATCAAGGCTATTTCTCAGCTATCAGTTGGTTCTGGTAGATCGGACTCTGGAGGTGGTTCGGGAGTTTCAGTCAACCGACCTCTACCTTTTCTTCGCTGTGAGTTCGCGCTATCTTGAGAATCTCGAAATATACTTTGAGGTAATGCCAGAGGGTCAGGTGTAACTTCTGTGTAGTTGGGAGGTGACAGACGATACAGCAACTCTAATTCATTACCTGCTTTATGAAAAATCTTGATTTGGTTGACAACAAGACCTTGGAAAAGACGATAAAACACTAAAGTTGATGTGGCAACAATCAAACCAAATGCCGTACTAATAAGTGCTTGACCAATACCTGCGGGTACATTCGCTGTAGCTTCGGTACCCAAATCGCCAATTCGTAAATCGCCAAGAGAGCGAATCAACCCCAAAACCGTACCTAATAATCCTAATAATGGAGCTAGAGCAATTACAGCCTCCAACATTTTTTCTCCCCGTCGCATCTCAGCCAATTCATCTTCAGCTGTTGCTTCTAAAGCTAGTCGAAAAGTTTCCGGATCGTTTTTCAGAAAACGCAAGGGGGCATAGAGAAACCGCCCTATGGGTCGATCAGTTCTCCGTTTGGCAAGTTCACGTGCTGTTCCCCAATCGGTTTGGGCTGCATCCAAGATGCGCTCTACGATTTGCTTTTCTTGGTTTAATATCCGCAACCAAAACCACAAACGCTCGAAAATGACACTTAAAGATAGAATCGATAGGGCAAGCAATGGCCACATTGCCGGACCGCCCTTTTTAAACAGATCTAAGATATCCACTGTTTTCGCTTCCTCCATCCAAAGATAATGTTTCTACCTCAAAGCACTTTTATTTTAGAGATATAATGTACAACTTCAATAACTTGTTGTTAACAATTTCGCGGAATTCCCCATCCGCCATGTGGTGGGGATGGTGTGCTGTAAAATTATGGGGTTCGTTCGCGTAGCGTCTCCGAAGGAGTTTGCCCCATAATTTTACTCTCTCCCCCCTGATTGGTTTTGAATGTATTGTTTGACTGTTTCTAGAGGAGCACCACCGCAAGACACGATACACTTAGAGTCGTGCCAAAGTTTAGCTTTACCCCAGTAGTATTTATCAATAACAGGTTTATATTTTTCTCGTAGTATCCGACTACTGGCTGATTTTAGAGATGCTACTAAGTCAGAAATATTGTTATCTGGGTGTAGGTCAATTAATAGGTGAACATGATCTGGTTCACCATTACAGTCTTCAAGTTTAGAATTATTTGCTATCAGTACTCTTTCAAAAACCTCTTTCATATCCGCAATCATCTGTGATGTAAATACTTTCCGCCTGTATTTAGTAACGAATACTATATGCAAGTGAATAGAGAAAACAACGTGTGAACCGCTCCTTAGCTTTGTCATAAAAATTTCTTGTCATATCTAAAAGTCATGTTATACTAATTTTCGTCAAAAACTTCGAGTCAAGCAAAAGTAAGGAGGTGAGCAATGATGGTAACTAGAAGATATGTATTTCGACTCTATCCGAACAAGGAACAAGAAGATCTGTTGTTCCAAGCCAGACGCGACCACGCATATCTTTACAATGCCTGCATTGCTCACCGTCGCTACGAATGGAGAGCAAATCAAAAAAGCGTTACTTATCTCGAACAACAAAATTGCTTGCCAGAGTTCAAAAAAGAATGGGTAGAGTTTGACTATCTGCATTCTCAGGCAATGCAAGCTACTGTCAAACGTGTTGATTTAGCTTACAATGCCTTTTTCAAAGGACTGCGGAAAAGACCATTATTCAAGTCAATCCACAAATATTCGGGATGGACGTATCCAGCTAAGTCAGGATGGAAAGCTAATACCGAAGGTAAACACGGAAACGTTACCCTTAATGATTTGGGTATCACTATCAGGATGAGAGGAAAAGCTAAGGACTGGGGAATTCCCACAACTTTGACTATATCCTACAAGCCTGGGAAAAATCAGTGGTTCGCATCTTTTACCGTTGATATTGAGGTTGAAGAACCAAAGTTTGGTTCCGAGTCTGACTTAAAATACGAGAAAATTGTAACTTTTGATTTGGGGACAGCCACTGCATTAACTTTGTACGATGGTAAAGAGTTTGCCGAAGTGGAAAATCCTCAATTTACTAAAAAATCTGAAGCTAGAATTAAACATTTGTCAAAAGCTTTGCGTCGCAAACGTGCGCCAAATCATAAGAAAAAAATCAAAGCTTCTAGACGTTGGAAGAAGGGCATATTGCAAGTTTCTAAATTACAAGCTAAGATTGCAAATCAACGCAAAAATTGGCAGCACAAGGTTACATCAGATATTGCTAGTCGTTATGACATCGGTGTAACTGAAGAACTCAATACTAAAGGGATGACGCGCAAAGCGAAGAAGGGTAGCAAGCGCAAAAAGCAAAAAGCTGGACTCAATAAATCCATGCTTTCTGTTGGTTTTGGAGCACTCAATTCACAGATTGCTTACAAAATCGAACAGAAAGGAGGTTTGATGATTGTGCTTCCTACCAAACAAGTTAAGCCGTCGCAACGTTGTCCTAACTGTGGGAAGGTAAACAAGGAATGGGCAAAACTCTCGAATCGACACCACATTTGTGAGTGTGGTTTTGAGGTTGCCCGTGACCGTGGTTCTGCTATGGTTATGTACAACGTAGCGACAAATCAACAAAAGGGGTTTGGAACGAGCCTCTTAGACTGTGGATGTTTCAGCTCTACTTCATCCTCCAAGAAGCGCAAGCGGACTGGCGGGATGAAGCAACTGGGGCAGGCGAAGCGTCGAAAGCTTAGTCAAGTAGGTGACGGGGTTCTTGAAACTCCGTCCGCCTATGCGGCGGAGTAGTTCATTATCAGTTATTAGTGAGTCAGCACAATTAGAGTTAACTAGTGAAGATCGTTATTGGTCAAAAGTCATTAGTAAGGATTTCAAGTATATTTACATTTTGTAATATAGTTAGGTTGATTTCCGCCTAGCTACTTAGTAATCCCATGCTATGTAGCATATTCCAGACCAAGTAGGGCGGTTATTCCTACAGGAAGTTTAGGGCATATCTTGCCAGAATTATAGGTAACTGGAGGACAAAGACATGAACTTTTCTATTCAATCAGTTTACACCTGGTATCGCAGTACACTACGCAATCCTAAATATCGTTGGTGGATTGTGTTAGGAACATTACTTTATGTTGTCAGCCCATTTGATATTGCCCCAGATTTTATTCCGGTTTTGGGAGAACTAGACGATGTAGTCATTCTAACTCTTCTTGTCTCTGAGGTATCCCAAATATTAATTGAAGGTTTCAAAGCTCGTCAGAACAAAGATGGCGTTGAAGCAGCTAGTACTGCCGAAAATTCTACTTCCACCAAAGAAACAATCGATATCGATGCTGTTTCTGTTAAATAGTATCCATTCTGGGGTAAAATTTTCCTAACCCTTCCTTTGATTGATGCTTGGAACGGCATTGCTTGGGGAGGGAAATTTTTTTGTGACTGGACGACAAGGCATTCTCGCTATAGATTATGCAAGGGTATAATCATAAAAATGCGATCGCCCATGAACAAGCGCCAAATTATCGGACTGTTGCCCGCAGGTGGACAAGCAAAGCGAATTTCTCCTTTACCACTGAGTAAGGAGTTATATCCCATTGGCTTTCAAGACTTTGGAATTCAACAGGATTGGCGACCAAAAGTCGTTTCTCAATATCTGCTAGAAAAAATGCAACTAGCAGGTATAGACAAAGCATATTTTATACTACGTCCTGGTAAGTGGGATATTCCGGCATATTTTGGTGATGGCATGACGCTTTCCATGACCTTGGGTTACTTAATAATGGGTTTACCTTATGGAGTCCCTTTCACCTTGGATCAGGCATATCCGTTTATTCAGGATGCCATCATTGCTTTAGGCTTTCCTGATATTATATTTCAACCCGAAGACGCTTTTGCGCGGATACTCTCTCGCTTAGAAATGAGCGGTGCGGATGTTGTTTTAGGATTATTCCCAACAAATCAACCCTCAAAAGCGGGAATGGTTGACTTTGACGATATGGGTAGAGTTCATCTTATAGTCGAAAAACCAAAGCGATCGCATTTGCGTTATATGTGGGGTATTGCAGTATGGACGCCTGGGTTCACCTTATTTTTACACGATTACCTCATACCTCTTAAAGCAAAAAGCAACCTTTTATCACAGCTACCAGAAATACCCATTGGCGATATTATTCAATCTGCTATTGAAAAAGGTTTTCATGTAGAAGCAGAAGCATTTCCTGATGGAACTTATTTAGATATAGGAACACCAGACGATTTAGTCAAAGCAGTGCATAAATTTAGCACTTTCACAAATGGATAAGTACACTAGAGGCGGCTTTGACAAAACCGCCCGTCCCACATTTTATGACAGAAGAAGTTGCTGCAATTGATCTAGGGAGTTTACGGTTTTGACTGCCCGTTGAATGCTCTTTAACTGTTGCAGCTCGGTAATCTGAGAGATTTGTGACATCAATTGTAATCCCTCAGTCCCAAATTTGATTTCTAAATCTAGTTCAATCCCAGATATAATTCCTTTACGTTCCCCACGTGCTTCCCCACGTGCTTCCCCACGTGCTTCCCCACGTACTTCACCCTCTGTTAATATTTGTTGATACCAGGGAGATTCTCTTAAAACCGCCATATCCCACCTCATGATTTGTTGTACTACCGCACTATCTAATACGAAGCTAGCAAAAAATGCTAGCACTGTTTCTAACTGGTTTAATTGCTCGTTGTCGCGCAATTGTCGCAACGCTTGTTGAATTGTCGATTCTTCTGCCCCGCCCTTGAGAATTGGCACAAATGGCAGCAATGCAGGTAGCGGTTGCTCGAACACTATCTCGACATCAACTTCCCAAAGATTAATCACGCGATAGTCTTGTCGAGCTTGTAATCCAGCAAAGCTCGACTCATAACGATTGACAATTGCACTATTGTCTTCTGTGTTTTTGAGAATGTTAATCAGTACGGGATAGACGAGTAAGTTATATTTTTCTTCCGCAAGTGCTGTATAAGCTCGTATCCGCTTTGGCATATTGGACTTGTAGCGCAGTTGTATCTCATTGAGTACGAGAAATTCTCCGAGTTCTGGGCTTTCAACACGAATTAACACATCGTTTTCGCGGCTAATCCACTGAAATTCTGAGTTAAGAATTTCTTTAGTCACGATGTTGGGGAATTGCGTTACCCATTTGACCCAATTGTCAGGTGTCAGACTGATTAACTTCTTGGTGCTGATGTCAGCGGATTTAGGCATGGACAGAACAGATTTGTGGTTTAAGTTACTGAATTGGATATTTTATCAGTAAAAGTGCTGGGAAAATAGGCGAAATTCATTTTTGTCGTAGTTTGAATCTTAACAAGAATTTGTTCAGTATCCATGAAATAACTGCGTTGCTATCTCAAACTCAAAGCTTCCTGACTAACAATCGCGCTTGCTTGGTAGAACAGTCGATGACTCATTTTAGTTATTTATAAGTAAAAATGCGTATGTATTTGTGTAGGGCGGGCAAGACGCTCACCCCACAAAAAACAGTAGGTGCGAGGGGGAGCATCCCAATGCTTGCACTACGCTCTTATCTAACTTCGATCGATTTCCACATTTGGAATGCTCCCAAGCGATCGCTCTGTTTTAGTTTGAGCCTTAGATCGGAGCGCTCGCACCCAGGTAAAAATCGGTAGGTAATTGAGCGGAAGTTACATAAATTCTAAATCTTAAAGTTAAATTTTATACTTTTTAAAAAGTATATTTACAATATAGAAGTAATAAAAAGGACAGATTCTAGTGACTTGAATAGCTTCAAGGCAGTGTAATCTTTGTAATCCAGCGCTATGAACAATTTCTCCGAAATCCAATTAGGGGGACAAGGCGGTAGTGGCGATAAGTTTACTCCTGTCCAACTAGGCAGAGACTTTTTCGATAATCTCGCCCGGTGCCGTGACGATGGAGAGAAGATCCAGCTATTTTTGGAAACAGCCCAAAGACCAGATCTACCGCTAAGGGCTATAGAGGAGTTATTGAACTACCAAGATCAATTATGCCTAGTGGCTCAAAAGTCGAGACATCTGACACGATTTGGGCTAATCTTCTCGCTAACTGATAAATCTTTCTAAAAACTAACTAGAGGTAATTACATGACCCTTTCATCTGATATTGAAGAGTTCCGCTCAATGGTTAGTAGAATTGTTGACCAGCTTGAGGAAATTAATTCATTATCTAGAACGATTCCTGAAACTGAGGTAAATCAGCTTAGTAGAAAATTTTCAGGACTGATGGATAACTTGGCAGAGGTAGACAGACAGGTACGCTCTACTACAGATATGCTTGATGACATTCGTTCGCGTTGGGGCTGAAAATATGACGCTAACCGATGATATGGAGCAATTTCAAAGAAATGTTGCTAAGTTAATGGAGATATTTGAGGAAGTTTATCGGTTGGCAAATAAGCTTTCTGAATGTCCTATAGATGAATTATCCTCACAATTTACTCAACTACAAAATTTATGTGAGCAAGTTCTTGCTCAAACTCGATATACTGCCTATGGTCTTATAGAAATTAATCAAAAGTGGGGTTCTGCCCCTATTAAGTACTATTTAGGCAAGCAACTGAGTACTAGTGATGCGACTGTTGCAACAGTTAAAGTTGAGCATTCCCCCTCGCAATCTACAACGGTGTCGGAGGAAACTACACAGCCACAAGCAGGAGATCTAACAGTTTTGATTGAGTCAGCCAAAGAATTTATAGACCACACAGTAGATGTATCTAAACAATTTCTCAATCAAGCTGTTAAGACTGGCAAAAATTTGCAAACAACTATGATGCTAGCAACATCTCTTACAGGTGTAGCTTTAACACGAACAGTTATATTTGTTGATAAGGTGATTTCCCCATCAATAGAACTCAACAATCGTGTGGCTACTAAACCAGGTATGCCTTTATCAGAAAATTCCTGGTTGGCACTCATCAAAGAAATATCAGATAAAACTGAGGAGTATTTTGGAATGGACAGTGAGCTAGCGGCTGCATACCAGATGCGAAAGGCTCAGGAGGAAGAGGAAAGGGAAAGAAGGCGACAGTAGTTCAGACCAGATATGTAGAGTAAATAGTACACCTCCTTGATAATTTAGTCCTTGCCTTGCGGACTTCGTTTGTATAGCCGCGATTTCCAATCGCTGGGCTAAAAGGGGGTCAGAAACAGTTTACCAAACCCCCCGTATCACAAAAATTAAGCTGCCAAATCTTGACCAAATTCACTCAAGAAGCGGAACGCCTTGACAATATAACTGGCGCACTCTCTAGGAGAAGTGTTGTAAAACGATCGCCACGCACTGGCTTTATCTTCATCATAGCGATCGCGTCTGTCGCGATGATTATCCAACCATGCCAACCGGACAGCGTGACCAATTAACACATCAAGCACTATGTATTCTTCGATTTGCAAGCTGGGATTACTCGATGCGATCGCTGCCAATTCCACTAGTGTCTCAATACATACCTGTCTGTACTCAGGAGCTTCTATTTTATTCAACAGATGCTCGATTTGCAGGGCAAAGTTCTTTTCCCCTGGAGTCATCTCTGACAAAATTTCTTCACTATCTAAACGATTGCGTCGCTCCAATTTATCGCCAATAACCAATCCTTTACAATGTTCCATCACCAACCAAACCTGCTTAAAAAAGTCTTTAGGTACACGCCCGGTTGTTCCTTCTGCTTGACGGAAGCGTCGCCAACCCCCTAGTGGTATATCTTCGACATCATCCACTAAAGTTGGTAGCACTACCCAATCAATATCACTTTCTTTTTGTTTGACGTGTAATGACTCTTGTTGGCGTAATAAATTGCTCATACTGGAGTATTCATACAACACCTGACGCACTCTCGCGATCGCTTCAAAAGGCGAAAGCTGCATTAAGTGTTCGTATGCTTCATCCTGAGTCACATCTAATTCCCGTGCTAATTCACTGGTAATCAATAAAATAATATACCCTACCCTTAGTGTTAGCAGCCCTTGGAAAAGTTCTGGTTCTGCTTTAATCAAAGTACTCAAACAAATGAGAATTTCTTGAGTCAAAACGCGATCGCGGATATCCTCGCGACAAAAGTCATTAATTTTCTCAACAATTTCACTGTGGGACAGTGGAAGCGTGATGAGTGAATCTTCGCTATAAGCCTTACCAACAGCAATTTGCTTGCCACGGACTAAAATACTCGTTACCACATCCGACAAACCTATATCATTCATTTGTCTCAATCCGGCGGCGCGACGGACAACTGCCCAAATTCCCGCATCCCCTGCTTTTGTATACACTTCATCTAACAAATCCCCTACAGTGACAGGACGCCCCGGTCCGCCAAAGCCAGTATCAAACTCCAGCCCTTGCAAACGAGTCAAAGTCTGTAACAACTCAATCTGTTCGTAAAGATTTTCTGAAGATCGCAAAGCAACAAGCAGCAATCCAAGATTTGTTTCGCTCTCCACTTGAAACTCTCGGATATGACTCAACTGCCAGTTTTTCTGTGGATTATACACTAAGTAAGAACAGCGAGGTGTAGCGTTTTGTACTGATGATTGAGAAAACTCAAAATCTTGGAGAACATCAATTCTTTGAGTGGCAGCAGTAAGCATCAACTGATTGAGTCGCCCTAATTTTACCCGAACACCATTACAAACACCGTCCTTTAGTTCTTGCATCAGCGACAGTAATGCTTCACTCCCCGTTTCTAACATGGTGTGAGTTAACATCAAAGTCATTGTAGGACGCCCTAACTCAGTACAGTATTTTTGCATATACGCCAGTTCACTTCTAATCTGATCCACCAAAAAATGGTAATCAAGAGTTAAGTAGAACACCTGAGAGTCCGAAAACGAAGGTAAAAAGACCACCGTTTCACCGCGAATGCGAAAGATTTTAGACGTTGTTAAACTTCTCAGTCGTCGTATTGGACGCCCCGTTAAACCCAATTTATCGTTCCGCCCAATTTGGGTATACATCGCTGAAAGGTCGATGGATTGTCTGATTTGTATTGGTTCTACTTGCTTGGGTGTTTGCGTCTCAATGCCATGAACTGCTAGTTTTGCTTGTAAATCTTCATCTTCTGCAATTAGGGCAATTTGAACTAGAGATTTCTGGTTTTTCCTAATGTACAGATATCTTCCCAAAGGATCGATATTACCAACAGCTATCAATCCCTCACTTAACATTTGACCGAGAAAATATAAACTTTGTGCCCATACAAGGGGAACATTTTCATTCGGTAAACGCAACTGACTGTGAGGTGCTTGCTTTTCTGCTTCTATCGCTTTTTCTGGCACGTAATACAATTCTGGTAACAGACGCAACCCATCTCGCTCGACTAATAAAGGCTCTAAACGCTCTTGATAATATTTAACTTGCTCCTGTTTGCCACGAAACAACCCATCTAAAAAGAGATAGGTAAAAAACAAAGGCCATTCACACTCAATCTTTTCAAACTGTTTGAGTTCAAAAGGTTCGTAATGCAAGCGATGGGTGTCTTCTAAAACTGTTTGGTGTCCATCCCGCAAGAATCGCTTGCAACCGTATTTTCCTTCAAGTTTATTAATAATGTCGTTGTAAGTCCGCTCTCGCAAAGGCTCATCTTCTACTGCAAAAGCTGGAAAACTAATTATGCTAAGTAATGCTGCATCAATTTCTTTTGAAGCCGATTCTCTGGGTAAAAGAGATTCCAGAGTAATCCTAGTGCGGGCGATTTCATCAGGCAAAGCATGAATCACTGATGCTTGGCAACCATCGACGCCAAATAAATCTAACCCGTTAATGGCTTCCAAGGCAGCTTTTGCCATCCCTATCGAACTGGCATTTAATTCAGCATTACCGT
>NZ_BAACAP010000114.1:0-22869 GCF_045865695.1 Scytonema hankhaensis NUACC26 | reverse complement strand
GGCGGGTAAGTCCGACAGCAACTGGGTTAGCATTTTACGATCGCTGTGTGGAAATTTTGGCGAGTCTCGAAGCAGCAGAGCGATCGGTAATGCAAATGCATGAGGAACCGCAAGGTAAGTTGCGAATTAATGCACCGATGTCTTTTGGAACAATGCACTTGGCTCCAGCCTTAGCCGATTTCCTAGTGCAATATCCTGCTCTTGAGGTACAACTGACTCTCAACGATCGCTTCATCGATCCGATTGAGGAAGGCTTCGATCTCACTGTGCGGATTTCCAAACTGCAAGAAAGTGCGTCTTTTATCGTTCATCAATTAGTTCCTGCTCAACGAGTTTTGTGTGCAGCTCCTACCTATTTAAAAACTCATGGCATTCCCACCCATCCCAACGAACTACGTCATCATTCTTGCCTGCATTACGGTCAATTGGCAGCAGAGGATCGATGGACGTTAATTGGACCTGATGGAGAACACGCGATCGCTGTACGTGGCATATTGTGTTCTAACAATGGTGAAGTGCTTAAAGATGCAGCCATTCGGGGGTTAGGAATTACATTACTTCCGACGTTTATTGTTGGCAAAGAACTTCAACAAAGCAAGCTGCAAACTGTTTTGTCGGGCTACTATCCACCCGAAATCTCTATTTACGCGCTCTACCCCGTAAACCGCCATCTTTCAATCAAGATCCGGCTATTAGTTGACTTCTTAAAAGAACGTTTTAATCAACCAGAGCAATTTTTTGCCTAGTAGTCAAAACAGCTGACCTCAAAAGAAACGCTAATTCGCTTGCCTATCTTTCCGTCTGGCACTCTTCCGGCTCGATTAGCCATTGCCTTGGCGTGGTCCCTAGCAGGGATTGTAGGCGTGATTCTCCCCGCACAGTTAGCACAGTACAGTTTGCCAAACTGGTTGGGTCCAATGTTGTTTATTATTGTAATTACTGGTCTATTATTCCAATATTCCAACCTTTTACAAATTCCTAACTGCTCGATTTACACCACATCACTTTTAAGCTTGGCTCATATTTTTCGGAGATGTCTAATAAGAAAAAGTAGCAGATGAACTGGCAGTTCTTCATCTGCTACGGGTAAGTAGGAAGAAAGGGAATGGACTAACTTGCGTGCGTTAACTCTTTAGCAATTGGTTGAAATTTGCTCACAGTTTCCGCAAACTCTTGTAAAGCTTCTTTTAGTCTTTGGTCAATTTCCTCGTCAAGCTGAAGGCTACTATCTGGCTGTACTTGAATTTGCTTGTCTACTGCGTAAACACCACCCAAAATGTACCTTGCTTTTAACTCAGATAGTACTGGTTTGAGCGCATAATCAATCGATAGCAAATGGGCAAGAGTCCCACCAGTGGCAATAGGCAGCACTACTTTGCCGGATAACGCTCGTTGAGGTAATAAATCTAAAAAGGCTTTAAGGACTCCTGTATACGCTGCTTTATAAACTGGAGTGGCTATGATGACGCCATTAGCTCGTTCTAAAAGTGCCTTTGGTTTCTCTAAATCGGGGCTGTCATAACGTCCATACGCCAAAACCTCTGCTGGTATATCACGCACTGAAATAATATCTGTGTGAAAATTTTCTGGTTGTAAAACTTTAGCTGCGTATTCCAGAAGACCATGTGTTCTGGAGGGGTGAGAGGGGCTTCCCGAAACTGCCAAGATATATGTCATAGTCTAAACTCCATTTTAGATTTTGGTTTGAGAAACTATTACTCTTTACTAGTACAAGGTAGAAGTTAGAAGGCAGAGGGGAGAGGGGACAAAAGCTTATGCGATAAGCTTTCTAATGTTTTTTAATGGCTGCCAGATTTACTCCATAGTGTACTAGTTGCAAATATCTAAGTGTCACGAAAGTTGTTTGCTTTTAATCTACGGCTAATCAATCGAATTTTAGTTGATTATTAGAATAGTATTGCATAACATCTTACAGTAAAGCAAGGATTTATTAATTACATCATCTTTATATCAGGCTTTGTTGGGTTTCGCTACCGCTCAACCCAACCTACGTGGTTAACAGCATAAAAAAATACCATAAATGTGATAGAAATGGAATTATAGTGCGATCGCGCGATCGCTACAGGTATTAATCATCCTACCTAAGTTAAGACAGAAAACGGGGTAGAACCACTAAAATAAGTAAGTCTTACTATACAACTAAGGAATCTTAGAGTGATACTAAAAGACTCACGTTAACTGTGGTCAACGGTATAGCATGAGATTATGTCACCAAATTCTGGCTGCTGCCGCACTTCCGTGATGACTCGACTCTTTGACAAACTGCGTACCACTTTAACAAAAGATTGGGTTCGTTTGACTCGTAGAACGCCCCAATTTTCGTTACAAAGGCAAAATCTCCGGAGTGATACGTTTGTCGATCGCAAGACACAAGACCTTGCTTTGACTGAAGCACCTCAAGATGTCATTACTGATGAAAATCGCAACAAGACCCCCTTCAATTGGTTACTAGCTATTCTTCTTAGCAGTGTAGGAGTCGCATCTTTATTAGTGGGAATTCGAGAACTAAAATTGTTGCAGTCCGTGGAACTCAAGGCATATGACCAAATGTTGCGACTGCGTTCTCCAGAAGCAATAGATTCGCGGCTAGTGCTAGTGACTGTCACTGAAGATGATGTGCGGAAACAAAAATGGCCATTATCAGATAGTAAACTCAACGAGTTACTGGCAAAGCTACAATCATACCAACCACGTATTATTGGTGTAAATTTATATAGATCGGAGCAAGAAAATTTTGCATCTGGTTTAAAACGCCGAGATAATATTATTAGTGTATGTGCATTCAGTAGCATAGGAACTCAGGAAATTGCACCACCACCCAATCTACCTATAGATAACGTAGGATTTACAGATTTAGTGACAGATGATGATGGTATTGTTCGCCGAAGTTTGTTGTTTGCTCATTCTGACTCTGACAAAAAATGTACAACAGCCGCATCATTTGCAACCGTACTGGCAATGAGTTATCTGGAAAAAGAAGGTATTGAACCAGATTTTCCAGAGCGACAAAACATGGTATTGCGTAATCGTAAAAATCCCAATCTCAATGTCAATTTGAAATCTTTAACAAGTGATGCAGGTGGTTATAAAAGGTTCGATGCAGGTGGCTATCAAATTATGTTAAATTATCGCCATCCCGATCGCCTTGCACCAGAAGTCACTCTCACACAAGTGTTAAACGGCTCTGTAGACCCTAAGTTAATCAGAGACCGTCTAGTAATTATCGGTACTAAAACCCCTAGTCTTCATTCTGGTTTTTACACTCCTTATAGTGCATTACCAGACCAGCCAGCAAGAATGTCCCCAACCTTAATTCACGCACAGACAACCAGCCAGTTGATAAGTGCAGCACTAGATGGGCGTCCCCTAATCTGGTACTTTCCAGAATGGGCAGAAATTGCATGGATATGGATTTGGGCGCTTGCAGGTGCTGTTTTGGCTTGGCGCTTGCGGCATCCTTTGATACTCATCGTTGTTAGTGGTGCAACCCTCATCGGTTTAATAGTTATTTGTACGGGTGTGTTTTTACAAGCAGGATGGATACCAGTTGTACCATCTGCGATCGCATTCATAACTAGTGGTATTGCCATTGTAGTTTATACAAATTATCAAACTCAACAACAAACCAAGGTCATTCTTCTACAAGTTGAAAAACAAAAAGAAGCAATTGAACAATTACATACTCTTTTGAAAGAAACAACAGAAATAAAAGACAAACACCTTCACACTTCAAAAGTAGACACGCCAGAAAAAGCGAGTGGCGACTCCATACTGAGCGGACGCTATCAAGTGACAAAAGTTTTAGGATCGGGTGGATTTGGATGCACGTATTTAGCACGGGATATGCAACGTCCCGGCAATCCTGTTTGTGTTGTAAAGCAATTGATGCCTGCTCGTCGAGATACAAAGTTTTTGCAAGTTGCTAGAAGGTTATTTGATGCTGAAGCAGAAATTTTAGAAGCTTTAGGTCAACATTCCCAAATCCCTCAACTGCTAGCTTATTTTGAGGAAAATCATGAATTTTATTTATTACAAGAATATATTCAAGGACATTCTCTGAATGATGAATTACCACCTGTACGTGGAATACAAAATGAATCTTATGTTATTACTTTATTGAAAGAAATATTAGAAATTTTGGTCTTTGTTCACGAACATCGCGTCATTCATCGAGATATTAAACCGAATAATATTCTCAGACGTAACCTAGATAATCGCCTAGTGTTAATTGACTTTGGTGCAGTTAAAATGATGCAACCAACTAGCAACGAACAAACAGAGTTAGCAACAGTTGCCATTGGAACGCGAGGTTACGCACCACCAGAACAATTCGCAGGGCATCCGCGTTTGTCTAGCGATATTTATGCTGTTGGTATGATTGGCATTCAAGCAGTCACAGGATTGTTACCTCACGAACTTCAGCCCCATCCAGACACGGGTTCTGTGATGTGGCGGCATCGCGCACAAGTTAGCGAAAGTTTGGCAGCGATTTTAGATAAGATGGTGCGATATCATTTTAGCGATCGCTATCAATCAGCTGCTGAGGTGCTGTTGGATTTTAAACATACTGCCTAATTGAGCCACTCCCTCAACTTTTAGTCTTGATTGGTCGAAGCGTAATGTGTAATTAATCTTACAACACCGAGAACACCGAGGGCTAGTAAGCTAAGGATGGAGGTGGGTTCAGGGACGGTGATTATAGTTGCAGAAAAACTAATAGGTAATTCACTATCTTCCGCTCCAAAATTTTCAAAACCTGGTATGAGTGGTGGCGCAGAAAAAACCTCTAAATAGCCCGGTGTCGGCAAAAAACTAGCGAAAAATGGACTCACATAGTTTCCTCCTGATGTGGAATACCCAAAACCGTCACCCGTTAATTGCTGAATGTTGAGACTAATTAAATTGTCAACCTCAAAAGGTTCGTTTCCCGGTATTGGAGTAAGAGCAGCTTGCAGACCAGTAATTGTTTCATCATTTCGTGTACCAGTAATTCCAGTAATCTGGTAAAAACCCAAATCGTTAGGGGTGTCATTAGTGGTGAAAGTGCCGCTCGCTGCTATGCCAATACCAGAATAATTCCAGTTCCAAGTTAAAGCAGAGGCAGCTTGTATTGTCCCGAAAACCAATCCAGATGTAGCGGCGATGGCTGTGGCAGATAGTAGAGCTAGATTTTTCATGGAGGTCGTTAGTATAATTGCGAATCTTGTAGGTTAAGTTACAGCGCCACCCAAAATCAATAGCAGTTTAACACCAAAGGGAACATAGATATAACGATTAACTTGAAAAATATACTACATTTTCTACAGATAAAAGGATATATAAAATGTCAAAAATTTTATGCGCTCGAGCAGTATAAACTTGTATGAGAACAGTATATAAATTAGATCTTCTTATACCTAATATTTATCTTTCTATGTCAAGCAATCTTGATATTTTGTAACAATATCGTTATATTTATTTATATAAGTTAATAAATAAGGTTTTTCGTAGTGATGCAAGAATTTTCAGCACTAAGTTTGTTACACTTGCTCAGCATCAAAATCCTCTCTCAACAAACAGTACCTCAACGCTTCTGTTCTGTGAAGCATCATTGTCCGGCTTAGCCATCTCTAATCTAATCGCGTATACAGATTCAGCGTCAGCTATAGTAAGCCGTCGTAGAATCAATCGCTCTGTTTTTAGTAAGATGTCCACAGCTCTATCCATAAAACTTTCTAGTCTTAGCATACAAAATTCCCGTATTTTACTTTTTTACACAAGAACAAATATACTAATATAAATAGCTGTGCAAAGTACTACTTAACAGGTAAATATGGCTCTAGGTACAATCAACCACTTATCTTTGACTGTAAGCGATCGCACAATATCCGAACCATTTTACGACCAAATTCTACAATTCATGGGGTATCAAAAAGTAGAAAAGAATGAAGAGTTTACCATGTGGTGGTTGGAAAATGCAGGAGCGTTCTTAATTTACAACAGCCATCCGGATTCTCCCAACAAGACTCATGACCGCTACTCTCCCGGACTTCATCACCTTGCCTTTAATGCTGGAAGTCGAGAGGAAGTGGATAAACTGTACCGAATCGTTCTAGATTTGGGTGCTATAGTTTTAGACGCACCTGCTGAGTACAACCACTATGCACCCGGTTACTACGCTTTTTACTTTGCCGATCCTGATGGGATCAAATTAGAATTTGTGCATATGCCAAACTTACCTTAAAAAAATAAAAAGTCGCAGCAAGAAACCCAGCACTGATTATGACCGAGGGGCAAGAGATGGAAATGAAGATATTCCCCCCGTTGAGCCTGAAAATCCTGAATATATGCGGGGATATGACGAGGGGCTAAGACTGGTCGATATTGGCGTACCTTATTCTTCCTCTTATCCACAAAAGTTTATGAAAAAAGAAATTGACTCATTATTCAAATCCCCTGCTTAAAAGTAGGGGATTAACCGATCGCTGGTCAGGTGTTAAACAAAGCGCCCGCCTGACCGCTTGCGTTGAATGCCTATAACACCGGGGCGTGGAGGTCCTTCAAGATTGCCCTCAATATTACTTGGCCAATTACTACCACGGGGTATATTACGCTGTTGGGTAAATAACGTACCATCCAAGTTTAAAATCTCAATTTCTCGGCTAAGAGTTTGCCGAGGGGTAAATGGGACATCTTCACTGGGATGTTGTACGGAAATAATCAGTGTATCCCCAACAAAAGTAGGTCCTGTGAATTCGCAACGTGGTGGTCCATAGGCAAAAGGTACAACTTCCCCTGCGTCAGGTCCACTTGTAGGGATGAAGAAGAGGAAATTATTTCCAAAGACTCCAATCAGGTCAGAAGTTCTGACATTGAAATTAGAATCATCGGTACTGGGTGAGTTAGCACCAACAACTCTATGATCTACTCGCAATGGTTCTGGGTTTGCGCCCGTGCTGAAACCATTATGAGCTTCAGTGGACATATCAGTGCAACCCCAAATATTACCTTGGCTGTCAAATGCTAAGTTATCTACGTTAGCAAAACCATCTCCGGGTTCCGCCGCCGCTTCTCCACCTTTGGCAAATCGTTCCCAACGGAAGGTTGTACCTGTGCTATCAGCGCTATCTTCGATAATTTTAAACAGTTCTCCTGAAGGCTGTGCAGCAGTGATGTCAGCACTATATTTGGAGACAACAAAGATTCGAGAATCGGGGTATCCGTCTCCTGATGAAGCACCATCTGTGTATGCAATAAAAACTTCTCTGGGATTTCTGGGGTTGACTTCAAGATCTTCAGGGCGAGCAGTGGGAGTTGCTCCAATGAGGTTAGCAGCTAAAAAAGCATCAACTAACACTGCTCCTTGACTCGTATAAAAATCTGAAAGCTTCTTACCTTGATAGGCAGGAATAGCTTCAGCTTCACCGTAAGAGGTAATTGCTCCAGTTGTTTGATTTGTAACTTCCGTTATTGTGACGGTTATTGACCCGCCTTCTGAAGTTTGACCCAAAATCCCTTTCCGTCTTGGTAAACGGGTATTGCCACCATTAGAAGCTCTGCCCAATGCTGCAACTTCTACCGAAGCAAGAGTTGAGGGTGGAATTGGATTTGTAGGGGCATTTAATTCTAAAGGAATCCACTCACCCGTACCGTTAGCATTGTAACGAGCCACATATAAAGTGCCGTTTTCAAATAAGCGGCTGTTGTTCTTATCAGTGGGAGACGTGACTGTACCAGAACTCACAAATTTCCAAGTGTGACCACCCCGGCGGTCATCACCTAAATAACCTACTAATGGTCGTCCTGCTTCCACTCGTAAAGCGATATTCTCATGACGGTAACGACCTAAAGCTGTGTGTTTGCGAGGGCGGAAGTTTGGATCGGCTGGATCGATTTCTACCATCCAACCATATTTTTCACCGACTAAACCAAATGCAGCCCCTGTTGTACCTTCTATGTAGCCTGTTTGCGTACCGTTGGGGTTGACGTTTTCTTGAACTCCAACAAAAGAACTAGTACTCGCTTGGAAGTTCTCTTCAGCAGATAAAATGGTTCCCCAAGGAGTAGTTCCTCCAGAACAGTTGTATCCAGTACCGATGATTTTGTTACCTAGTCCATCAGAACTTAGATTAAAGACTTCGGTAGCTGCAGCGCCTGTACTAATGAGATAATTTTCGTCTTCTTGTTGATAGCTTCTAGAACCCCATGAAGTGACTTCTTTGTATCTGTCAGCGCGTTGGCTGTTAATTCCCAAACCCGATAGTCCGTGGATGCGTCGATTTTTGGGATCGCGCACAACAGCAAAACGTTCGTTACGGTTTTGTCGAGCAATTCTGACAACAGAACCGCCTATGTTATACATAAATTCACCCAAGACTTCAAGATTTGTTCTGTCTTCAGGTAAGTCTTTTCTAATAACTAAAGAATATGTTGTGGGAAATCCTATAAGGTCGCTATCACTTGTAAAACCAGGTACGGTAGCGGTAATAGGGTAAGATATGTACTCGTGATTGTTCCAAAGGTAGCCATCGTTGAGGTTTCTACCATTAATAGGAATAAAGCCCGTGTAGTCACTGTTGTAGCCAAAGTACTCTTCTTTATTGGGGAAAACGCGATCGCCCCATGCTACAATTACATACCTTTCATATTCTGGTGGTACTACTACGTCGTCAATAACAGTGTAAGTACTTAATGCTGCATTAGCAGAAGGTTCTAAAATATTTCCTTGTTCAATTCCTGTTGATAAATAGCTTTTTTGCTGAGTGTAAATTGGTAAAGGATGCGGCAAACGGAGTGGAGTAAATTTCAAAGGTATACTACCATCAGCAGCAATGCTAGGACTGTTGCCAAAAAAGTGGTCTCCCAACATAGGAGATAGTAGTGTTGCGCCAGCACTTGCTCCAAAAAAAGCTAGTAGTTGTCTCCTGGAAAACTTAGACATTGAATTGCCTCTTAATAAGAACAACAGGAATTAGTAATACAAACCTATTTCTGCCACCTATACCGTATAAAATTACGGCTTTTATTATTTTTTAATAACAAAATAATTGCAATATTTTTTGCAATTATTCTGCTTCAAAAACAGGGATAGATTAGCAAGAAAAAGGATGTTTTCTCTCTCAATAGGGATATTTTTTCTGGCTCTGACTTTTAAATATGAAGTTATACCTTTTCTATCAGCATCATCCGACAGAAGTATTATGTACCCTATTCAAAAGTTATATTTACGATTGCTTTACTAGTTTTTATTTAATTGTTAATTTATTATTAACCTCGTTATAATCTAATCTATGCTATACAAAAAATAGAGTTTATTTTTATAGGAAAATCTGTAGATATTTTTTAAGTTGTAGGGTGGGCACTGCCCACCATTCGCGCTTTGGTGAGCACTGCTACCCTAGGTGTTTAGATAATCAAATAGCGGGAAGGGAGTAACTACTTTTTAAACAACCTCTAAGGATTTTTCGTAGTTTTTGAACTATTTACAAAAATTCTCTTCAATTCACTTCTAATGGCAAAATTATTGTAAAAGTTGAGCCAACTTCCACTTGTGATACAACATTAATTTCTCCTTGTAGGAGTTTCACTAACCGTAACACTATTGCCAAACCCAAACCAGTGCTATCGGAAAGGTAGGATAGTTGATCTCCGATACCAATACGGAAGTAGGGTTTAAAAATTTGGGCTTGGTTTTCTGGCTCAATACCAACGCCTGTATCGGAAACTGAAATTACCCACTGACTATCGTTCAGAATTTCACATTTTATTTTAATAGTTCCGCGATCGGTATAGCGAATTGCGTTACTTAGAAGATTTGTTAATATTTGTTGTAATCGCAATGGATCTGTGTAAACTAGTTGAGGCGCTTCTTGAAGCTCGATAAGTATTTGTAACTCTTTATTGGTTGCTAAAGACTCCAACATTTCATGAACGCCTTTGACCAATTCACATGGATTAATGAATTCGGGGTGCAATTTCATCTCCCCTGCATCATAACGAGAAATTTCTAATGCATCATTGATAATCCGAAGTAATTGTCTGCCACTACGCAAAACTCTCTCGATGTGTTCTAAATTTGTGAAATTGTCCTTTTCTTCTTTTTCATCTTTTACATCTGAGTGCTTTCGTTGCAAGCGTAAAAATAAATCCGAGTAACCAATGATTGAAGTTAAAGGGCTTTTGAGTTCGTGTGCTAGATAGGATAAATTATCTTGATTTGACCGCACTAAGCGTGTGAGTTCTTGATTGTTAAGACTTAACTGGTTTTGTAGGTGTTGTAGTTCTGTCAGGCGCTGTTCTGTGTAACTTTGAAAACAAGATGCGATCGCTTCATCCAACACCATATCAATAACTCGTACTGCTCGTAACACTTCCCGTACAGATGCTTGTAAAAATTCTGGTTCAATTGTCTTAAATATAATATCTCGTAGGATGCAGTATTCTCGTGCAATTTCTGCTGCGTCATAACCTTGCTCTGCTCTCAAAATTCCATGATTCAAACTTTCTTGAACGATCCGTTTCATTTCCTCATCTTGTGGACTTTTCGCAAGTACATCTGCAAGGGCGTTGAGGATATCACCAAGATGATTCTGGATAGCTGAGCGTGAGAGATTTTTTGTGATGGTAATTTTTTTGTCTTCTCGAACAGCTTCCACCCACTCTTCTACAATTATTTGAGTTTTGTTCTCTAGTAATTGACTAAAATCTTTCATTTCTTGTAATTCGACAACATCTAAATATAGCAATCATATTCCATTAGTGAAATGTACTTATGGTAAATATTGTCCATAAAATCATGCTTTTGATTGGTAATACCTACTATATAGTGGTTAAAATTTTTCATTAATGATATAAATATATAGCAATCCTAAATCATTCGTCAAAAATGTTGAGCACTGTAGGTAGGGCAATGCCCACCAAAAGCTTCAGTGGTGGGCATTGCCCTACTGACATCTTGCACCTCCCTTGAGGCAGGAAACGGTGGGCTGTCTTCCCTACCTACGAAACAATCAGCTTTTTAGCCTAATTATTTTTTCAAAAAAACGGTGATGCAAGATATGAACCTACCTACTTGTATTTCACAAATCAAATAGGATTGCTATATACAGTATTGAGTTAATATAAATAAAAAAGCTGTTAATATCATGATTTTTTAAAGTGAGCGATATGTAAATTATACTCATTACACAATTCTTATCAAATATTTACACTCGAAGAGAGAAAGTCATCTGAAAATAGCAAACAGCAGTCAACTGTAAAATAAAATCTTCTATCTTTCGATACCTTGACGGTACTGTGTAGCGATGTTACATTTATCTAAAATTTAAGAGTAAGTCAGCTTAATCCGGTTAATCGTAAGTTTGCATTAGCTGGAGCGGAGGAACCATCCAAAGGGGCGTATCCTGAGAAAGGGTAAAGGATAAAGCATAAAGGATAAAAAAAGGGGACAGTAGTAACTTCATCCTTCAGACTTTATACTTAATCTTTCTCAGGGGGAGGATCTCTCAACTCTAGCCCGTCAGCTAACTTCGTAGGCACTGAGAGGAGACTGAAGAGACAATAATCTTTATTGAATCTCATCAGTATCCTGGCTGGTACTGCTCGGTTTTTTGTACCCGCAATTCAAGTCTGGTGAGGTAAAGCAGAGTGTTTCAATTAAACATAGCTGCAATTATTGCAGTTGCTGGACAAGCAGCCTGGAAAAAAACAAAACCCGTACTGGTGAAAGAAACGGTTATATTACCAGCGATCGGATTTTTAGCAATTATCCTACTGTGGTGGGTTATTGCTCTTGTCAATCATGAATTAATGCCTACCCCACCTGAAGCATTGGTTGCCAACTTGGATTACATCCTGAACCCGTTTTATCAAAGAGGACCAGGCAATTTAGGAATTGGATGGTTGTTGATAGCAAGCTTGCGACGGGTATTGCTAGGTTTTTTACTAGGTGCTGTGGTCGCAATTCCCCTAGGTTTTTTGATTGGAATGTCTAAATCAGCAATGCTTGCTTTGAATCCAGTCATTCAAATTTTTAAGCCTGTATCTCCTTTGGCTTGGTTGCCAATAGCCTTGGCAATCTTCAATTTGGCAGATCCATCCGCCATCTTTGTTATTTTCATCACCTCTTTGTGGCCAACAATCATCAATACTGCATTGGGCGTATCAAGTGTTCCCAAAGATTATATAGATGTAGCACGAGTCCTGGAAATGCCCCGTTGGCGGCGAATTACGAAAATTATTTGGCCTGCTAGTCTACCGTATATCTTTACTGGCTTGCGGATCAGCTTGGGAATTGCTTGGCTGGTAATCGTTGCTGTAGAAATGCTAACTGGTGGTATTGGAATCGGCTTTTTTGTCTGGGATGAGTGGAGTCGTCTTAACTTGAGTTCAGTATTCTTAGCTGTATTGGTCATTGGCTTAACTGGATTATTGCTTGATTTTGCAGTAGGCAAAATTCAAGAATTAGTCACTCGTCGTCCGGGAACAACAGCAAGTTAATTAGGGTTAGTAGGGGCGCAAGGCCGCCGCGCCCCTACAGGAGATAGTAGAACCCTGAAAAATTAACTAATAAGAGTAGCTTATGAACAACGCTGATAACGAAAATATTTTGCATCGACGGGAGTTTTTGGTAGGAATAGGAGCAACAGCAGCTGGAATGGCGTTGTCGTCATGTGCTATTTCCGGAGACCGCAGTGCTAAAGGACTAACAGAAGAAGCTGCTGCTGTTCAACCTGTTGTTGATTCTAAAACATTAGAAAAACCAAATCTTACCGTTGGTTATGTCCCTGTTAATGACTGTGCGCCTTTTGCTATTGCTTGGAAAAAAGGTTTTTTCCGTAAATACGGGCTAAACGTGAAACTCAATCGGGAGGCTAGTTGGGCAACATCTCGTGACGGAATTATTTTTGGTCGCCTTGATGCCTCTCCCGTTGTGTCTGGTGCTGTAACCAATGCCAGAATTGGTGCTGAAGGTGCTCGTCACGCTCCGTTATGTGCAGCCATGACAATACATCGTCATGGAAATGCCATGACAATGAATAAAGCTATGTGGGATTTTGGACTGCGCCCGTGGTACGAGTACAAAGCACAATATGGCGATAAAGCTTTGGAAGAGTTTGGTCGCGATTTTAGAGCTTTTTTTGAAAAACAACCAACAGAAGGAAAAGTTTGGGCAGTTGTTCTCAGTTCTGCCATTTACGAGTACTTTATTCGTTATATATCGGCTGCTGCGGGAGTCGATCCCTTTAAAGAATTTCGAGTCATCATTGTTCCGCCACCACAAATGGTGACCAACGTGCGGATTGGGGCGATGCAAGCTTATATGGTGGCAGAACCTTGGAATACTCGTGCCATTACTGGTAATGAAGGCGTGGGTTTTACCTTTGCTCAAGGCAAAGAAGTCTGGTTGGGACATCCAGATAGACTTTTGGGTGTGATGGAATCGTTTATCGTCAATTATCCTAAAACCTATCGCTCTTTAGTTAAGGCGATGATAGAAGCTTGTCAGTATTGCAGTAAACCGGAAAACCGTCAGGAAGTTGCTGAACTGATAACAGATCGTTCTTTTACTGGTGCAAAACCCAGAAAACCAGGTGCGCTCGCAACTAAATTTACTGGTCCGGCAATTTTGGGTAACTATAACTATGGAGGGTTTGATGGTAAGAATCGCACGATAACAGCTGCTGACACGACAATTTTCTACGATATTCCCGATAACATCCCTAAAAGCCCTGGCGAACACTCTACATTTTTATGGAGATCCAGAAGTCTTTGGTTAATGACTCAAGCAGCACGTTGGGGTCAAATCAAGAAATTTCCCAAAAATGCAGAGAAACTAGCTGCTCAAGGTTGGAGAGCCGATTTATATCGCGAAATTGCTGCCGAACTTGGTATTCAGTCTCCCAAGGAAGATTTCAAAGTAGAGCCTCCTGACGTTTTTATAGACAACAAAGGTTTCGATCCTAGCGATCCTGTGGGCTATCTCAACAGTTTTGAGATTAGAGCAAATGCTCCGACTCGGTTTTATATGTCTTAACTCCATAGGGGTCTTGGACTCAATTTTCTTTACTAATCTTTACTTTCTCTGACAGCTACCATGACAAAATCAACTCCATTCACAACCGATCGCACGCACAATATTGGTGCTACTCCATTTCTGGAAATTGACAATGTAACCAAGTCTTATCCAAAACCTGATGGGGAACAATTTGTTGTTCTGGATAATGTCAATCTGACTATAAGTGAAGATGAATATATTTCTGTCATCGGTCACTCTGGTTGCGGTAAGTCTACTCTTTTGAAGATTGTCGCGGGTTTAGAGAAAGCGACTACTGGTTCTGTCAGACTTGATGGCAAAGAAATTCGCAAACCAGGTGCTGAACGTATGATGGTGTTTCAACACTACTCCCTGTTGCCTTGGTTGACAGTAAAGGAAAATATCCGACTAGCGGTGGATGAAGTGCTCAAAGATGCTTCAAGATCTGAAAAAATCAGCATTGTTAATGAGCACTTGGCAATGGTAAACTTGAATGCGGCTGCAGACAAATACCCCGAGGAAATTTCTGGTGGAATGAAGCAGCGTGTGGGGATTGCAAGAGCCTTAGCTATTCGTCCAAAAATGTTGTTGATGGACGAACCGTTTGGGGCATTGGATGCATTGACTCGGGGGAAATTACAGCGGCAAGTGTTGGATATTTGGGAAAACCATCGTCAAGCTGTGATGATGGTGACTCATGACGTGGATGAGGCAATTTATATGTCAGATCGCATTGTTCTTATGACTAATGGACCATCTGCCAAAATTGGGGAAATTTTAGAAGTTCCTTTTTCTCATCCACGCGATCGCTCGGCAATGCGAAACTCAAAAGAGTATTTTGAACTTCGCAATCACGCCCTCAACTTCTTAGATAAGTATTTTACTCAAGATGAGTAAGACAGTGACCAGTGACCCTTACGGGTTCGCCAGTCGCCTACGGCGGGAGACCCGCCTGCAGCGCTGGACTCACCAGTGACCAGTATTAACTAAGAATTGTTAACTGTTAGCTAATAACTGACTGATAACTGATAATTGTTAAAGTGGGTAGCCTAATTTAAATTTCAGAAATTTAAAGCGGAGGAACCAATTTTTGGGGCTTATCTTGAAAAGGGGTAAAGGATGAAGAATAAATAAGAAATTGCTCTTTCTCACTTCATTCTTCATTGTTCATAATTCAAGAGAGACACCTTCCAGTCTTAGCCCGTCAGCTAACTCCGTAGGCAATGGAAGGAACCCCCAAGCTTTGGCTGTATATAACAGTTTCGATTGGGGATTCCTAGAGAAATTTTAGATTTTGGATTTGGGATTTTAGATTTTAGATTAAAGTGTTTTTTCTTCAATCCAAAATATAAATCCAAAGTCGTAAATCTAAAATCCAAAATTAATAGACCCGCTTCTCCCGATCAGGTCGTTTCGTATTAAGAGAAGAAAACTGTGAATATTAAGCCATTGTTAGTGCGTCTACAAAATGCTATTGGAAGAGATGATTTGATAGATCAAATGGTACTCCTTCCAACACCAAAAACATCTGTTTCTGAAGAAATTCAAGCCTCGAAGGAAATAAATTTAATCGTTGGCTATAACAGTTCTCCGAACAGTCATACCGCGCTAGATATTGCTTTGTTGACAGCTCACCAAACACGTTTGGCTACTAAAGCGCAGGTGACAGTTCAAGTCGTATATGTAATGGAAGATCGTTTAATGTGTGGTGTTGCAGAAGTTGTGCCGACAGAGGAAGCGGGGACTTGTCACAGAAATGAACAAACAGTATTACCACATTTTCTAACAAACTCCACAGAGGAAGAATTGACTACGGGGATAGTAACCCAAACAAGATGGCAAGATAACTCAACACACTTATCACAAACAGAAAAATCTGTAGATAGGTTCGCGCAAGCAGAACGTATATTGAGACAAGCTAGTTGTTTAGCTGCCGAATGGAAAAGTTCTTTCAAAGCTCATTTACGATTTGGTTTTGTTGCGACAGAACTAAAAAGAGTTGTTGTTTCAGAATCAGCTGATATATTGTTTCTTGGGTGTAACTCAATCGAGCATCCAATTGTACAAAATCTAGGTTCTAAATTCCCTTGTCCAGTACTGGGAATTCCAAACTCAATTCAGAATAAATATATCTAAAGGTAAGTATTTTGTCATTACCTCATTAAGTCTAAATTACTGTGAAAAACCAGATACCCAACTTCTCTAAGAAGTCGGGTATCTGAATGTTTAGTAGGTAATGAGCATCCTAATTTGGAACAAACATAGAACAAACATAGAGCGATTGAAATCGCGGCTATACAAGCGCTCGTCCGCCTACGCGGACTTTGTTTGTGTAGCCCCAGAATTCCATTCTGATGGCATATTTGCTAAAACGGGATGCTCCCTTTTTAAAATTTCGATAATATGCTTATAATTCTATTATTCTACAACTAATACCATTTCACCAAATGATTGCTACACACGATCCCCCCTAGCCCCCCTTAGTAAGGGGGGTTGGGGGGATCGCATTTGTCTCAAAGATATAGGGAATTGGTATAACAACTAACAACTAACCACTAACTATTAACCAATAATGGAAAACTGGCAAGCACTCATCAGTATTCTCACATTTATAAGCGTCATAATTTTAATTATGACAGAGTGGGTAAACTTGACAATTGCTGCCCTATTAGGAGCATTGTTATTGGTTTTCACTAATGTCATGACTTTAGAAGATGCTGTTAGCTATATCAGCAACAGTCACGGAACATTAGGTTTGTTCTTTGGAGTTATGGTACTAGTTAGAGCATTTGAACCTACTAAGATTTTTGAATATCTTGCAACTCAAATAGTCATTCTTGCAAGAGGTAAGGGCAATCGTTTACTGCTAGGAATTGTAGCAATTACAACTCCTATTTGTGCTGTATTGCCTAACGCTACTACAGTTATGCTACTAGCACCTTTAATTCCACCAATTGCTGAGGAAGTCGGGGTTAATTGTGTGCCATTGCTGATCCTTATGGTGTTTGTGGCAAATAGTGCGGGGTTACTCACAATCGTTGGCGATCCTGCTACATTTATTGTCGGTGATGCTATTAATATTAGCTTTACAGATTACTTGTGGCGCTTGAGTTTGGGAGGTGCGATCGCGATCGCTACTATAGTAGCAGTATTACCATTCCTCTTTCGCAAAATCTGGAAAACTAATCTAGACAACCTCGAACAACTACCACATCCTCAAATCAACCATCTACGAGTTTTAACCATCGGTGGATTTATAGTTGCTTTCGTATTAGTCTTTTTCGTAGCAGGAGAATATTTACCAACTCCTGTTTCACCTGCTGCTGTTGCTTTGTTAGGAGCAGCTTTAGCAATGCTTTTATCCCATCAAAGTAAAATAGATACAGTTAATAACATACTAAGAGATGTAGATTGGAGTACTTTAATATTCTTTATGAGTATTTTTGTACTTATCGGTGGATTAGAAAAAACTGGTGTTATTAACAGTTTGTCTGGAGTTTTAGCAGTTGTTTTAGGAAAAAACATTCTGATTGGTTCGTTATCTCTCATTTTTTTCATTGGGTTGCTTTCTAGCGTTGTTCCCAATATTCCTCTAGTTGTAGCCATGGTTCCCTTACTCAAACAGTACATTGTTAATGTTGGATTGGCATCAACTGAAGTTTTAGCACCAAATTTTCAGGGACAGTTTCCTCCAGAAGTACTACCACTTTTTTACGCTATGATGTTCGGCGCAACTTTAGGAGGAAATGGAACTTTAGTAGGTGCATCAGCCAACATTGTTGCTGCAGGAATTGCCGAACAACACGGGCGTCGCATCTCATTCCACACTTTTCTACATTATGGCTTGCCAGTAATGCTATTACAACTCATAGCTTCTGCCTTATACGTGCTATTTCGGTTTCTCTTATAAAAAGCAGCAGAAACAGACGAGAGAGCGTCATGTAAGCTCTTTTTTACTTTTGTAATAACTTAAGAAAAATTCTTAAAAATTTATAAATCTAAAAATCAAGATAGGGTTTTAACTTCTCGTATAAAACACCCATTTCAAGCAGTGCAACACTCATTTAAAGATGCTAGGCTACCTAGTAGACATGGGGCTACATATCAAGGAATTACCGTTTACGGAGTTAATATGTTAAAACAGCAAAGAATCAACTCAGTTACAAATTAATTATAGAATCTTGTCTATGAATCCATCAGAATCGGAACAAAACAACAATCACAGAATAGAGTTAGCTCAATCAGGGTTAAACCATAATATGGATAAATCGTTAATTGGTGGCACTGATATTGCAGAAGGTAATAACCTAGCTAAGGTTAGAGATATTCTCTTTGGCAATCAAATGCGGGAAGTAGAAAAAAGATTTGCCCGTATAGAAGATCGTTTTGTAAAAGAATATACTAACCTTAGAGAAGACACTAAAAAACGTTTAGATGCTCTAGAAGTTTACATTAAAAACGAAATTGAATCTTTATCTAAAAGAGTTAAAAATGAGCAGGGGGAACGTGGTGAAGCTTTAAAATCATTAGCTGAAGAAAATAGAAATTTAATTACATCGCTAGAAAAAGCACTCAAACAATTAGAGGAACAAACTAATAATAACCAACGGGAAATTCGCGAACAGATTCTTAATCAATCTAAAAACCTACAGGATGATATCCGACAAAAATATGAAGAAATAGCAGCTTTATTAAAAAGAGAAACGCAAGAACTCCGGATAGATAAAACTGACCGTAACGCTCTAGCTAATCTTTTCTCGGAACTAGCCATCCGCTTAAATTCTGAACATTAAAATCAGTGACAAGTGACAAATGACAAGTGACAAATGACAAATGACAAATGACAAATGACTTAAATGAACTTCGTACTTTGCTTTTTGGTCTAGAACCACAAAAATTAGAGAAAATCTACGAGAGATTAGACAATCCACAAATAACAGCAGAAGATATCAGCCGATTGCTACCAGAAGCAGCACAGCGTGCAGAAGACAAAGAACTGAGCGATGCTATGGTTCCTACTGTGGAGAATGCCATTCATACTTCTATTCAAAAAGACCAAGATGTTCTTGCAACTGCGATTTTTCCAATTGTAGGACCAGCAACTCGTAAAGCGGCGATCGCTGCAGTCGAAGAGATGATTCAGTCGTTAGATAAAACTTTGGAATTTGGCTTATCTCCAAAGAGTTTAAAGTGGAGAATAGAAGCGCTAATGACTGGGAAAACATTTGCCCAGATTGTGATGCTTCGGACTTTAGTCTATCAAGTAGAACAGGTTTTCCTGATTCATAAAAAAAATGGATTGCTGCTACAACACGTAGTTGCACCACAAGTACCCGTTCAAGATCCCGATTTGGTATCAGCAATGTTGACAGCCATTCAGGATTTTGTCAAGGACTCCTTTAATACGCACAAAGAAGATACGCTCCATAGTTTGTACTATGGAGAACTAACGATTTGGATTGAAGAGGGACCGCAAGCAGTTTTAGCTGGTATTATTAGAGGTAATGCACCTCGCGAATTAAGATTAGTTTTTCAAGATGCAATAGAAAAAATTCATCAAAAACTAAATAGAGAGTTGATTGTCTTTGAGGGAGACACGGAACCGTTTGCTAACAGCAAACCTTTCCTCCAAAATTGTTTAACATCTCAATATAAAAATCAGAATGCAAAGAAGTCTCCTTATGCAATAATTCTCTTAAGCACTATTGGTCTTAGTATTGTAATTTGGAGTTTTTTTACTATTAGAAACCAACTCCGTTGGAATGCTTTTATAGAAGATTTGGATTCTCAACCTGGAATTGTTGTTATTAAAGCAGAAACTCGTTCTGGAAAGTATTTTGTTTCTGGGATGAGAGATTTATTAGCTGTGGAACCGGAAGTGCTTATGAAAAAATTTGATTTTACTTCAAAAGAAGTCATGAGTCGATGGGAAAGATACGCTTCCTTAGAACCTCCAATAGTTGAAAGAAGAGCAGCGCAATTGCTTAAAGCACCAACAACTATATCCTTTCAAGTAGATGAAAATGAGACTCTTTATGCTAGTGGGTCTGCACCTCGCCGTTGGATTTTAAAAGCACAAAAAAGTTGGCATTTAATTCCTGGAGTGAGCCAATATGAAGATAAAAATACGATTGCGTTTGAACTGAATCAACTAGAAAGCTATAAAAAACAAATTGAAGAAAAAAACTTATTGTTTTTTGAAGGAACTACAGATTTGTTACCGGGAGAAGAGAAAAATTTTCGAGAGCTGGTATTAGTCATAAAAAAACTCTCAGGAACTGCTGAGTATCTTGGTAAAAATCTAAGGATTCAAATAGTAGGACATACGGATAGTATTGGAAATGAAGAGACAAATAGGATACTTAGTCAAGCTCGTGCTAATACAATCCTAAACTCTTTATCAGAGCGAGGAATCGATACCAGTTATTTTAATACCATAGGTGATAGCGATCGCGAACCTCCTAACATGAAATTACCTGACAAAGAGGGAAAATATAGCCGTCGAGTTACCTTTAGGGTATTCTTATCTGATAATTCAAGATAGAAAATACTTTTATGCTTCAGAAAAAGATTTGTATGGTTGGTGCTTTTGCAACAGGAAAAACTAGTTTAGTTGCTCAGTTTGTGTACAGTATTTTTTCAGAAAAATACCAAACAACTGTAGGCGTCAAAATCGATAAAAAAACGATTAATTTTCAAGAAAAAGAGTTAAATCTGATTCTTTGGGATCTTTATGGAGAAGACGAATTTCAGAAAGTAAGAATGTCTTATTTGAGAGGTTCTGCTGGTTATTTATTAGTTGCAGACGGTACCAGACATCATACATTAGAAAAAGCTTTGAATCTCAAGCAAAGAGTAGAAGAAGCTATTGGTAAAATCCCCTGCATTTTAGTATTGAATAAATGGGATTTAGCAGATGAATGGGAAATCGAAAATAGTGAAATTGAACAACTTATCCAGCAAAGTTGGACAGTTATAAAAACGAGTGCTAAAACAGGTTTAAATGTAGAGGAAATTTTTCAACGTCTTGCTTCCAAAATCTTGGAGGAATAAATGCTAGATATCCCCACATCAGTTACTACTTATATTCTCTCATTTTTAAGAGAGGAGCGTTCTCTAGCCTATCTTTTAGTAAGTAAAGATGGCTATCTATCAACTTGGGGAGGTCAATTATCCACCTATGGGTTTCATGATTTACAAAGAGGTGAAAAAGTAAGAAAGCAAATTTTTTTTCTGGAGGGACTTTTACCGTTAGAAGATTCGCCACTTTTTTTTCCTTGTATGAAGATAATGTCCGGAATATGTGCAGATGTTCATTTATTTCCTTCAGAAGAAGGAGATTGGGTATTATTATTAGATGCTACTTGGGATGAGATGCACGTAGCTATTATTCAACAAGAAGTTAACCATTCCAACCTACTACAAGAAAAGATTTAAATATAGAAATAGGTGGGAGATATGAGTAATTTTATATCTATAACAGAAAAAATCTTTGCCTCATTAAAGACTTTAATATTAGAGTGCGTACACACTGATGAATTTAAAATTGTTGGTTTTGTACCGGATTGGTTAAGAGGATTTTGTCATCAAAAAAATATTTCAGAAACAGGTACAATAGATTTGAAAGAGATATTTCCCTTTTTAGACACTTTCTTAATTGAAGCTGAAGAATTATGGCAAATTAACGGAGACAAAATATTAAAATCAGGTTTATGGTATCAAGAAGATGATTCTGGAAAAGAATATCACTTTGAAGCTTTAGCTATATGTGTAGAGATAAGAAAATTTATTCTAATAGAATTAAAAGAGGATTTTTTTTTAGAAAAACAGCTAATTATACAAAAAGCAAGAGAAAATAAGTTAGAGTACCATCAGCTTTTTAAAGAAACTCAAAAAAAAGAAGTTTTAATACATTGCGTAATACATGATATAGCAGGACAACTAAGCGGGATCAATTGCTGTTTAGCTCTTTTGGAATTCGAGAACTTAACTCCCAAAGGAAGAGAACGTCTAGAAATTGGTAAAAAGCAATCGCAAAAACAGGAGATACTTATTCGACAAATACTAGACGCTTTCTCTGCGGAGATTAAGTCTTTGGAATCTTTTACCTCTGATGTCACTCATGCACCTGATGCTTTAGCTTGTGTAAGAGAAGTTATAGAACTTTTCAATCCGGCTTTTGTCCTTAACGAAATGCAATTAGAATTAGTTGTTAGCGCTAATATAACTGATGACTGGAGAGTCATTGGGGATAGATCGCGTTTGGAAAGGATACTAACAAATCTAATAGAGAATGCTTTTCGACATAGCCCACCCACATCTACTGTAACACTCAGTTTACAACAAGATGGAGAATGTATTCTATTTTCTGTTGACGATCGCGGTTTTGGTGTTCCCCCAGAAAACGTTAATAGTTTATTCCAAAAGTTTTCTCAGGGTAACACCAATCGTGGCAGGATTGGCATCGGACTTTACTTTTGTCGTATTACAGTAGAACGTTGGGGAGGTACAATTGGTTACTCACCTCGTTCCGAAGGTGGTTCTCGCTTTTGGTTCCGTTTACCAAAACCAAAAGTTGAAGGTTAGCAGTTAGTGGTTAGTATATAGTAGTTAATAGAACTACCAACAACCAACAACTAACAACTAACAACTAACTAGTAACCAACGACGTGTAATACGTCGCGCAGGACGCTGAAACCAGCTAAATCCCAAAGTAAGTAAGCTAAGAAACCGATCATAGCTAAGCGACCATTCCATAACTCAGCTTGAGGGTTCCAACCGAAAAGAAAAGCATTACGGTCAACACCGTTGTACTCTGTAGCAACTGGTGGTAA
>NZ_BAACAP010000113.1:0-22763 GCF_045865695.1 Scytonema hankhaensis NUACC26 | reverse complement strand
GTTCAAGCGTTCAGCCAAGGTTTCGATGAGTTCGATTTCCCGGTCAACTTTACGGCTGTTACAAATCAGACCACCCAAGCGTACACCACCAGAGTGAGCGTACTTGAGAATACCACGAGCGATGTTGTTAGCAGCGTACATCGCCATCATTTCACCAGAAGTAACGATGTAGATTTCTTGTGCTTTACCTTCACGAATTGGCATTGCGAAACCACCACAAACAACGTCACCCAATACGTCGTAGGAGACGAAATCTAGATTTTGGTAAGCACCGTTTTCTTCCAAGAAGTTGATGGCGGTGATAATACCACGTCCAGCACAACCTACTCCAGGCTCAGGACCACCAGATTCTACGCAACGAACACCACGGAAGCCAGTGAGCATTACTTCTTCGATTTCTAAATCTTCTACTGCGCCGCGCTCAGCAGCAAGGTGTAATACGGTGGTTTGAGCTTTGCTGTGTAGCATCAAACGGGTGGTGTATGATTAACAAAAGAGACAGTTTATTGACGATCGTTTATGCGAGTAGGTTACGTCAGAGTTAGTACGAGAGAACAGGATGAGGGAAATGCTTTGGAACAACAGACAGCCCGGATCGAGAAGGCGGGTGCTGTTTTGATATTCTCAGATATTGAGAGTGGGCGATCGGATAAGCGTAAGGAATTTAACAAAATGCTTGCTATGTGCAAGCAAGGAAAAATAAGTGAGGTTGTTATCACTCGCATTGACAGATTAGCACGAAGCGTCATTACTATTCATCGAACGCTTGTAAGTCTTGAAGAGTTTGGAGTTAAACTAGTTGTCTTGGACGCTCCAGTTGACCCATCATCACCTTTTGGGTGGTTTAGTGTCAATCAAATGGCAGGTTTGGCAGAATTTGAATCGAGGTTACTTTCGGAGCGAATTAGGCACGGATTGAATTATTTCCGCGAACAAAAGAAAGCAGCTCCACGTCCCCCTTTTGGGTATAAGCGGGTTGAAGAGAAATATGCACCAGACATGACACTGCACATATCTGGTAAGACTAACTGGGCGATCGCATCTGAAATCATTGATTATTTCTTATCTGGCAACGCCACATTAAGAAGTACTGCAGTCTATATACTTAACACTTACGGAATTTCATGGACAGCAGCAGGATTGAGGTATTGGTTAACTAGCCCAGTACTAAGAGGGCATACTGCTTACAATATGCGAGGTAATCTCAACAACCCCGAAAAGTGGGAGGTATATCAAGACACCCACGAGCCGCTACTTTCTCAGGACAAATTTAAATATATACAGAAAAAATTAGAAGATAACCGACATAAGTACAGTTACGGTAACAACAAAAATAGCACTAAAGAGGCATTACCCTTATTAGGACAAATCATTTGTGGTGACTGTGGTTATCAATGTTTTTGTAAAAAAACAAAGTGGTCAACCTATCGAGTCAGATGCAAAAAACACGAAAATTTAGGAGATACTTTTTGTAAGAACAAAATTAGTACGTACTTGCCAGATATTATTTCAACCGTAGATTCTGCTTTAGCTGCTCGGTATGAAGAAGTGAAAAACTACACGGTTGAGAGTATTGAAGTTGCGGCAGATAGCCCAGAACTAACTGCCAGATACGAACAATTAAAAATGCTGCGGCAGATGCCCCAAAATCCCATTATTCAATCAGCTATTGACCAAACACTGCTGGAGATTCAAACAATTAAACACAGGGAAGTAGTTAATATCCAAATCAATGTCGCTTTGGTACGTACTTTATCCACTTGTTTTAGCAGCAGGAAATATTGGGAAGGTTTGACTAGCAAGGATAAGAGAGTAATTTACCAAGAATTGGTCGAAAATGTCACTGTTTTAAATGGGAAAGTACTAGGGGTGAAACTACTAGTATAAGTCCTTCCGATTTCATCCTGGAGAATTCCTTCTCAAAATCTTCTTCGCTCAAAGCCATGAGACGTTTAATCTCTGGCATTTCCAGATCGCTGATTTTGGAGAATCTCAAGGCGGTGCGGAGTAGTATCTGTGCTGCTGTTTCTTTCATGGGTAAGAGTGAAGCGCTAATTTTAAGTTAATCGAAGGCGCAGAAACTTCTGTTAGTGGCAAGCATTTGAGGTCAAATACGCTCTTAGAATCTAATCTGGACTACTGCAAGGAATGCGATGCCTATGCCCACGCAGTTGTAGCGCAAAACCAAGGCGGTTGCGATCGCCTCGTTGCTTACGCAATACTGCTTGGTCAAGCGTAAAAATACGAAAATACGTAGGTTGGGTTGAGGAACGAAACCCAACCTTTACAGGCATTTGTTGAGTTTCTCCAGGGCAAGCTCAACCCACAAAAATTCTTATCCGAGTAGTATTGGTTGCTTACAGACTTGACTCAAGTCAAAATCACTTAATGTAAAGAAGGTGATTAAGTCAGTCGGTGAAACGACTGTTGGAAAATGACTGAGGCGTGAGCGCTCTGCTGTAGATTGATGCTCATTTCTATTCAAACTAATCACGAACTCTTTATTCATACTTGGGATAACTTTATTCTGAGTTGGAAACTCTATATTGGTATTTTAGAGATTCAAAATACTCATAGTACACCGGCTGTCTTGAAAGGTAACCAGAAGAAGTTCATTCTCTTATTGTCACTATCCGCAAAGGTCTTGATTTATTTCGTGCTGCGTTACATTCGGAGCAAGAGACTGAATAGATGAAGTATCGCAACTGACTCATAAATCTTGAGTAGAACTTGGAGCAGTTGAGGTAGGGGAAATAAATAAAGGGCGATGACAGTCAAAAGAGTGATTAAAGCCAACGTGAGTTTAAGTAGGTGGGTACTAAAAAACACAAGTAGATTAAGAAATGTAAATTGCTTAAAAGCTTGTTTTTAAAGCGTTTATGGTGCTTTACATAAGTTTACATAGTTCGGTTTAATTGTGCCTACCTACTTATGAGCATGGTTTTCGAGCCAAATTCGGAAAAACCATTCCACATATTCGATGCTGAAGGGAACATAATCAAAACGATTCAGCCAGAGTTGGGAGAAAATTCACGTAGGACTTTAATCAAACTCTTAAATGAATAATTCGTTATGACTATTGATGTAATCTTTGATATGGAAACCCGAGATCCAGATGATATGTTTGCTTTGTGCTTTCTTGGTTCTCATCCAAATGTAGCCTTAAAAGCAGTCACAATCAATCCAGGAACAAGAGCACAAGTAGGAGTGATTCGTCACATTCTGCATCTTCTTAACAAGCATGATGTTCCAGTCGGTGCGCGTAATCCAGATTCTATTAAAAATGTAGTTTCCGAGTTTCATTACGAGTTTCTTGGAATTATTCCACCCAAGGAACCAGATGAATTTGCCCACCATCTTATAGCTACTACTATTAATTTATATCCAGATGTAGTGATACTCACTGGCGCGCCATTACACAATTTAAGGCTCTTACTGAATAATTATCCTTTGATAACAATAAAACGCTGGGTAGGACAAGGTGGATTTGCAGGAGATAGCGTTGTACCACCTCAATTGCGTCTACCTAAATTTGACGGACTCGAAACTTGTCTAACATTTAACTTTAATGGCGACCCAAAAGCAGCGTTAGCTTTGCTCTCTTCGTCACAAGTCATGACTAGAGATATTGTCTCAAAAAATGTCTGTCACGGAGTTATTTATCATCAAGAATTTCATGAGTGTATGAAACCATTTCGGAATAACTCTGTCGGTCTCAATCTCATCTATAATGGTATGGAATTATACCTAAAACTTCGACCTGAAGGTAAGATGTTTCACGACCCTTTAGCTGCCTGTATTACTGTCAATCGGAATCTAGCACAATTTCAAGAAGTAGAGATATACCACAAGGGTGGAGAATGGGGAGCGCATCGAGCTAAGAACACTAATACATTTATTACTGTCACTATCGACCACAACCAGTTTTTTCAGACATTGATACAGTCATAATGTTGCATTGAAACCATCACTTGAGTAAGCAGGAAGCAAATTGGACAAATTTAGGGAAATAAATGACATCAAACAAAGTGATTAGCTCTCAAAGCGAGTGCTAATCGCTTCTCATTCAAATTTTTGCCCCAGTTTTCACATCCAACAGAAGACACTACAGGAATTTTCCGCCGGAATTTCCTCTTCTACAAAATAGATGTAGGAGTGAAAAAGAATGTAGAGACACGCTGTTTGAAGCGTCTTTAACTTGAATTTTCTTACGCCTGTGATAACCAGTTAATGAAATCAGTAACCGAGGTGAAATCAAGTAATGCATCACTTAATTGTTCCAACTTTTCAACAGGTAAAGAACGTACCCGCTCGAGGAATGTGTCATTAATATTACCAAAACGACGATTTAGTTGTCGTGTTATAAGTAATACAGCTTCTTGCTGCTTACCGAGCTCTATACCACTACGCTCAAAAGAGGTAACATATTTCATACTTTGTCCAGCCTCCATTTGTTGTACTTCAAGTTTAAACTGTTCTTCTAAATCTGGTGGTAGAGTCAACATCCAATCGATGAATGCTAGTAAATTTAAAACATCCTGTTGTTCTAACCCCTGTTTGTATAATCTTCGTACCAAAGCTAGTTTTTGCACTTTACGCTCGTTGCGATCTCTCTGAGTATTGAGTGCTGTCAGATGTGCTATGACTATCGTTGCAAATGGGTTAACCTCGTTCTCAAGTTCAGATAAACGCTGTTGGTAATCTACTAACTTAACAATTGGAAATTGAAAATTCAATGAGCATCCAAATAAACTATAACGAAATTGTGAAGGTCGCCAATTTGGTTTTTCATCACCCAGAATAGCAAGCGATGCTACTGGTTTTTTATATGTATCGTATATGCGATAATTATAAGTAAACATTCGAGATGGGAAGTCTGATTCTTCTTGAGCCTGAACTTCCAGGTGAATTAATACCCATTTTTCCTGTCCATTCTTGAGATATAATTTTACCAATTTATCAGCAAAACGCCTTCCAATTTCTGCATCTTTAACAGCTTCTTGTAATTCTTTATCTAAAAATTCTATCCCCTTTTCCCAATTAATTTCGTCATAAGCAGCCGGAAAAAAGAACTGCATAAATTCAGGAAAATATATTTGTAAAATATCCTTCCAGGGAGAATCATATTCTGTTGGTGGATTTAGCTCTCTGTTATTGTTATTCTCAGTCATCATCGAAAATCTTAGAATTTCTAACTGTACTTATATTTCCGATTAAATTTTAGCCTAATTTCGCAGAACTATTAAAAATCGAAGATTTACCTGGAGTAGTGACGATCCTCTTGATGAACTTAGATCAACTAGTCTGCTCTAAGTCTTGTCACGATTTCTAACGGTGTTGATACCTTTAACCCAATAAAGGTAAACATTACTACCTTCAACTCGAATGGTACACCTGTCACGGATAACAATACATTCACTAACGTTAAAGTTACTTCTTCTCATAATTCACCCGTAGAGGTCAACTTCAACCAAACTTGCATTATCGAAGTTGGCATCAGTCAGGTCGCAATCTTCAAAGGTGGATTGCCACAAATCGGCTTGCTCCCAGATAGTATTGCTAAAGTTGCAGCGAACGAAGACGCAACTACTTTCATTGTTAATCCCAGTAAAGTTGGAACCACTGAAATCGGCTTCTTGCCAACGACAATGGTCGCCCCAAACAGTATATCGAAAATTAGCTTTCCTCAAAATAGCACCACTAAAGTCAACACCGATGGAGGAACCCTCCAAATTAATATCACTCAGGTCAATACCTCTGAACAAACCTTCACGCGAGTCATCAATAACGATATAAGTAAAATCTCGCTCCCCAGCAGCATATCTCCTCAACAATTCCTCAACGGTAATTCTTTGTCTTTTGACCTTCATTTTTCAACACCATTACTTGATAACATTATTTCTCCAGCAAGACACTTTCGACAATCAATTCTTTCAGAATTGCAAAGATATCAAGCAAGTCCCAATTCTGACTCTGATACAGCCTTTCATAAATATTTAAAATCTGAATATGAAAAAGTAAAAATTTGTCTTTATCTGTTTTTAGTGGAATGTTTTGTACTTCATTGAACTTTTTCGAGTTCGGGTTACAGTAATTCATCTTATAACCATTATGTAAAGTTAGCAGGAGTCAGCTTTGGGGTCACAACCTACAATCATAATGCGCTGACCCATTTCTGCCATAGCGGCAAGGGTATTTTGAGAAGTTGTAGACTTACCGATACCGCCTTTTCCGTAAAAAGCTATTTGTCTAATTTTTTCGTCAGACATGATGAGTTTTCTCCTGCAATTGATTGATTGGTTGGTTGTTGGGTGGGTCTGTTTTGATTGAGGGATTAGGGATTGGGGATTAGGGATTGGGAACATTATATATGTAACAGCAAAGGTATACTCCCAGTCCCTAATCGCCAGTCCCCAGTCCCCTTATGAATAGAACGTCACCGGAGGCGATCGCCCTACCACTAAAACCATTGAAAGCATCATCTATTCCTCGCTTCTTTTCTTAAGACTTAAGTACTTTACAAGCACTCCATAATGTGCATTCGCCTGAAACACCAAGTAGGGTTTGACTGAACTATCTGTCAAAAATCAAGACATTACTTGTTCAAGATAGCGCCTTGTAACTTGGAGACGCGATCGAGAGCAGCGTTTGTGTCTTCTGCTGAAACTCCACATGTAGTTAATGAATCGCGAAGATGCTTTGCAATAGCATCAAAATGTTGGGGTTGCAGATTCATACCTGTATGGGTTTTTTCCATTGGACGACCGTTGTAGACTTTAGGACCGTCAAAGATTTGAGCAAAGAAAGCAACTTGTTGAGCGTGTTGCTTAGCCATGTCAGTGTTAGCAAAGAAGTGATTGAGAGTGCTGTCAGCCATGACACGCTTGTAGAATTCAGCAACTACTTTTTCAACACCTTGTTGTCCACCGAGTTTGTCGAATAATGCGCTCATATTCTTGTCCTTTGAAGCGAGTTGGATATCGAACTGAGTTATTGCTCATTGCTAATGGCTAATTGCTAATTGTTCGTTACCATTAGCGATTGGCTACTGGCATTCGCCTTTGTGTCAAATCCTACTTGATGTTTCAGGCGAATGCATATTACGGAGTTCTACATCAATGGGTCAACCGCTTCTACTACAAGATCTTTACTAACTCGCTCGCGTAACCTAGCTTCAATAGCAATCTTTAAAGTTGCTGTACTGCTAGAACACGAACCACAAGCACCTTGAAGGAGAACCTTCACGCGATCGCCTTCGACATCATACAGTTCCACATCTCCTCCGTCGGCGATCAAAACGGGTCGAACTTCTTCATCCAGGACTTTTTGAATGAGTGCAATCTTTTGCACTGAAGTTAGTGGTTTTTGAGCAAACTCACCTGTAGTCCTTGTTTGTAGAGAATTCTTTACAGAAGCTGGGGTTTCCTTTTGAACTAATGCAATTATATCATCAATTGCTGCCAAACAAGATCCGCATCCGCCACCAGCTTTTACATAATTTGTTACCTGTTCGGCAGTCGTTAAATTATTCTCTACAATAACCCGCCGAATTTTTGTATCGCTGATACCAAAACAAGTACAAATTAGAGTTCCTTCATCATCATCGTCATGGGATGCGAGGGGTATACCTCGATAATTATAGATAGCAGCTTCTAATGCTTCTTGTCCCATAACCGAGCAATGCATTTTTGCTTCTGGCAATCCACCAAGATAACTAGCAATTTCTTTATTACTAATGTTAAGCGCTTCGTCTAAACTTTTTCCTTTAACGAGGTCAACCAGAGCTTCAGAAGAAGCAATAGCGCTAGTACAACCAAAAGTTTGATAACGAGCTTCGAGAATTTTTTCAGTTTCTTCTTCTACTTTCAGATGCAATCTCAGAGCATCTCCACAAGCAATACTGCCTACTTCACCAACAGTAATTTTAACACCAGGTTCGCCAGTTTCTTCTAAAACCCCTTGGTTTTTAGGATTGTAGAAGAGATCCATTACTTTATCCGTGTAATCCCACATAGCCGATTTTAGATTGATTGTTAATTGTTAATTGCTAATTGCTAATGGTTAATGGTTAATTGCGACTAACGACTAACGACCAACCACTAACCACGAACCAATCAGCGATGAGCCAAACTTTTTTCTTGTTCTTGCAGCCAGCTCGCATTGTCACTCTTGAAAGGAGAGAGTGTACGCAGATGTTCCACAATACCGGGCATTACTGCCAGAACTGCATCAATTTCGGCTTCTGTGGTGTAGCGGCAAAGACTAAAGCGAATCGAACCGTGCAAAATTGTATAGGGTAAACCCATAGCTCGCAAAACGTGAGAGGGTTCCAAAGAGCCAGAACTGCAAGCAGAACCAGATGAGGCACAAATACCGTATTTATTTAGAGAGAGCAGAATTGCTTCACCTTCAATAAACTTGAAGCCAAGGTTTGTGGTGTTTGGCAATCTTTGGCTGACATCACCATTAACTTCACAATCTGGAATTTGAGCGAGAAGAGTTTGTTCGAGGCGATCGCGTAACCGCTTTTCTCTGGTTGTTGCAACTTCAAGATGTAATAATTCTAGTTCAGCTGCTTTGCCTAATGCAACGACTCCAGGAACATTTTCTGTGCCTCCCCGTCTTCCGCGTTGCTGTCCGCCGCCCATAATCATGGGACGGAATCTCACTCCACGACGCACATACAAAGCACCAATACCCTTGGGCGCGTGAATCTTATGACCCGACATGGTTAACATATCAATGGTGCTAGTCTTCATATTCATGGGAATTTTGCCCACAGCTTGAACTGCATCCACATGGAACAGAGCACCGTACTCCTTCACCCGCATTCCAATTTGTTCGATTGGAAAAACTGTACCCGTCTCATTATTAGCATACATGATTGTCACGAGAGCAGTGTTCCCGGTGAGCGAAGCTTCCAGTTCATTTAAATCCAACTGTCCCTGACGATCGACTGACAAATAAGTAACCGAATAACCTTGAGATTCTAGTTGCTTGCAAACATTCAGGACTGCAGGGTGCTCTACTTGCGTTGTAATAATGTGACGCTTATCAGGTTGTGCCAACAATGCAGCACGGATAGCAGCATTATCACCTTCAGTACCACCACTTGTAAAGACAATCTCAGATTCATCTGCACCCAATAGAGCAGCAACTTGCTCGCGTCCTTGTTTAACGGCTTTACCAACCTGCCCACCAAAAGTGTGCATACTAGAAGGATTACCGTAATAATCAGTTAAGAAAGGCAACATCGCCTCTACGACTGCTGGATCTACTTTTGTGGTGGCATTATTATCCAGATAAATACAATCTTTTAGCATTGCTTTCAACTTTGTAAGATAAGGAATTGTTGAGGGTTTGTACGGGCGCAAGGCATTGCGCCCGTACAGTAGTTCATCGTTCAACTAACAACTAACCAGTAACATTTTTTTCTAATTGTCTAGAAAACTGTTGAGAATAGCAGTCAAACCAGTTTTCCCAATAATCTTGTTTTTTTGTTAATTTTGCGAGTAGTTTATTGTAAGTAGCAAACCAGTACTCCCAGTAATCGCTAGTTTCTTTAACGCAACCATCAGAGGTTGGACAACTTGCTACACACTGAGGGACAGTATAGGCAGTACTAACGCAATTATTGCAGAGATTGGGATCGAGCCAGTACTGACCATCAACAATCTTAATTGCATTAACAGGACAGGCAGAGATACATAGTTTGCAAGAAATGCACTTGCTGGTTATCTTGTAAGACATGACTTTTCCCCTGAATAACTAAGAGTGTTCAATTTGGGAAATGGGTACTGGATAATGGGGATTGGGGATTGGGGCAATGAGAATTCTTTAATTCCTAGCCCCCAGTCCCTAATCGCTAGTCCCCAGTCCCTCAAGGTATTGCTTGTAAAACTCTAGAGCAGCGACTTCAATGGAGTCGTAAGCTTCATGGACTTGAACGCCGATATTTTGCAGCTTTTCTTTAGGACCGTCACCAATTTTGGAAACCATGACTGCTTTGCAATCAGCGATAGATTGAATGATATTTTCCAGAGTAGCTTTCTCTCCGTAACCACCTTGGCAGTAGTGGTCAACTTTGCGATGTCCTACATAGCGCACTGTATGACCATCAACTTCGTAAACCTGGAATTCTTTTGCATGACCGAAGTGTTGGTTAACCAATCCACCACCCTTTGTTGCAACAGCAACTAGGATTTTGGGATTATTTTGCGGCAAAGAAGCGCTATCGATTGTCTCGACCTTGGCTTTCGCTGCTTTCAACTCTGACTTAAACTTTTCAATACCTGCAAGAACTTCTTGGCGCTTTTGTGGATCGTATTCAGGAGTCATCTCCATGAATTTATCCTTGGTAAATTCCAGGCTGCGGTCTTCACCTAATAGACCAACTGCATCTGCACGGCACTGACGGCAATGACGCATCATTTTCATATTACCAGCGCAATTATCTTGCACTGCTTTTAATTCTTTAGGTGTAGGACCGCGCTGACCCGTTAAGCCGAAGTGAGTGCCGTGTTCTGGTGCAGAAATTAACGGCATAATATTGTGCAGAAACGCACCTTTTTCACGAATAACTTTATTAACTTCTAATAGGTGCTCATCATTAATACCCGGAATCATCACCGAGTTCACTTTACACAAAATATCAGCTTCTTTCAGGGCTTGCAAACCTTCCATCTGCTTTTCGTGCAGAATTTTAACCCCTTCGATGCCTCTATAACGCTTGCGCTTGTAGTGAACCCAAGGATAAATTTTGGCTCCAATTTCAGGGTCTACCATGTTAATGGTGATAGTAACATGGTCTACATTTAATTGTTTGATGCGGTCAATATATTCAGGAAGCATCAAACCATTGGTTGACAGACAAAGCTTGATTTCTGGTGCTTTTTCTGCAATCAACTCAAAGGTACGGAAGGTTTTTTCTGGATTTGCAAGTGGATCTCCAGGACCTGCAATTCCTAGTACAGTCAGTTGAGGAATTTTACCTGCAATGACCAGAACTTTGTGTGCTGCTTCCTCTGGGGTGAGTAGTTCGCTCACAACACCGGGACGGCTTTCGTTCGCACAATCATATTTACGATTGCAATAGTTGCACTGAATGTTACAAGCGGGAGCAACTGCAACGTGCATTCTTGCATAGTGGTGATGAGCTTCCTCGCTATAACAAGGATGGGTTTCGATCCGTTGTTTCAGCTTTTCATCTATTTCCGGAGTTGCACTGGTGCTACCGCATCCACTACCACAACCACTGGATTTAGATTGAGTTGTCTGCTGTGTAATGAGGGGGGTAACGAGTCCTGTTGACTGTATCATTGAATTTCGCAATCTTTCATGTAAAGTCAGGAGTCAAAAGCCAAAAGCCAAAAGTAAAAAGGCAGCCTTAGTACTTTTCAGTTTTAACTTTTAACTGTATTGCCTGTGGCAGATGTTGTCACAACCTATGTGTTAAGGAATGGAAGTCGCGTATTGGACTTACGCCACAAACCTTTGTTTCTTAGCTAGTGTGTGTCAGAGCCTTGAGACTTGGGTAAATTGCGGGTCAATCCGCGACTTCGGTTCACAGGGGCATGGTGCTATCTCATCCCTCCACTCACTCTGTTGCGCTGTTGTTAGCGCATTAAGTGTTGGCGATACTTGATTTATATCAGTCGTTTTCAAGGGGGTGGTGAGTATAGCTCGGATAGAATTTATTAGATTGATTGGTTTTGTACTCAAAACTGGAAACCCAAATCAATACAGCTTTTCGGGGTTCACAAAAATTTTTTTCGGGTAGGGGTACTAGAATTTTGAGGTTGGGGTTCTAGTATTTACGGAAATAGGGACAAGTATTTCTGTACTCACCCAAAGTTTATTCCCAGCAATGGTTTCAGGGAAATATTAACTTGTTTAAAGCTCTTTTATCTTGTACTCAAAGGCTGATGCGTTCGCACTCAGCACTTTGCCAAAAGGTAGATTCAGAGCTTGGAAATCTGGAGTAACGCGAATGTGTTTACTCCAGAGATTTGCGAAATTCAATTCTGTATCTAACCTATCATTTTTTTCCCTAGAAAAATGCCGTTCATATTTTTTTAATCCTGCGTAAATTTTTGTGTCCTCTCATCAAACAGCATCTTTTTTAGAGAATTTAGATTTAGCAAAGGCTCAAACAGCTACCGGATTTTGGTTTTACCTTGCTGGTTGTGTGCTTCTATTGAGATTTTATCCTAATTAATGAGGTTTGAACCAACCAATTTTGTAAAAATGCCTAGCGAATAGAATTCGCGGCTATACAAACGAAGTCCGCCTGCGCGGACTAAGTTCTTAAAGAAAGCATCAGGTGTTCCGCTTACATTTTGCACGCGGAGGACGGGCGAGGACGCCCATCTCACAAGAGTAGTTTTTCGTTCCTGGGCTGCTTGCTGCCACAGAATGCATTCCTAGAGGCTGTGCCTCATTTGTAGTGATACCGACAAGCTAGAAAATCAATGTGGGTGTTTCCCACCCGATAGACAAGCCTATGCTCTAAATCTATTCGCCGCGACCAAATATCTGCATCCATATACTTTAATGGTTCTGGTTTACCGATACCGTCGAAGGGATCTTGCATGACTGCTGTAACCAAATCCAAGATTTTTGAAGCTTTCTCAAAATCTTGCTTAAACCACCAAGCTAAATCTTCTTTAAAGATAGAACTAAAACCAGGAGTGCGATTCACTACAATTGGCTTAATTTCATCAGTTTCAGCTTTCTTTTTCTTCTTCTTGCTCAATCCCCAACTCCTGGCAAAGTTCTGCGATAGTTTGAGGTTGAATTTTTCCTGTTTTTGACTCCTCTATTGCGTCCAATAGGCGATGTGCGTTCGCAGGCGATCGCAAAAGATATACTGTTTCAACCAAACTCACTAAATCTGACTCAGCAATCAAAGCAACATTTTCGCGATCGCGACGGTTGATGATATACACTTGATGATTCTCTACTACCAGGTCTAAGAGCTTAAAAAAGTCATTTCTGGCATCAGTTGGGGATGTGATTTTGTAGGATAGCATCCGGTTATGTACAAACTTCTGTACATATATTCTAAATTGTCAATCGTATTAGTGACAACTTTCCAAAAAAGAATCTTTCATTGGTCGAAGATTTAAAATTGGAGATGTAGCGAAACTTGCTGAGTAAAAAACACAATTTTTTACACTTCCTCTTGCCTCTGCGTTCTCTGTGCCTCTACGGTTAAAAAGTAATTTATTTAACCACGGAGGGGCTCCAGAGCACAGAGAGAAGAATAGAGGTGCGATAAGCGAAGCTTAACGGCTAAAGCCGTATCGCAGGACTGAGAATGCTATGAGCTCATCGTTAACCCTTATAGTGGTATTTTTTCGCTGACTCAAGTCGCCACCACTATGGCGATCGCAGTGTTACTTTGAAACACCACTCCCTTATAATCTCATCGTCAATCAGTCTCGTGGCATTTTTCGCTGACCCAAGTCGCCACCACTATGGCAATCGCAGTGTTACTTTGAAACACTACTCCCTTATAATCTCATCGTCAATCAGTCTCGTGGTATTTTTTCGCTGACCCAAGTCACCACCACTATGGCGATCGCGGTGTTACTTTGAAACACCACTCCCATATAATCTCATCGTCAATCAGTCTCGTGGCATTTTTTCGCTGACCCAAGTCGCCACCACTATGGCGATCGCCCTTTTACCCCCCCTGAACGGTTACGTGTTGTCTTACGTCTGTTGGCTGTTGGTTCACTCTTTTGTACCGATGTCTCTGTAGTTTGAGTCAACCCGGTCATGGCTATAATTGGGGTGCTATTCACCATAGATTTAGCCATGTAAAGGATATTTTGGCCTTCCTTGGCAGGAAACCTAATGCTATAGATAAAGTGGTCTTGCTCCCACATTACTAATGAAAAGGGAGACGGTGGGTTTTGCCTTGGTCCTTCTAATAGATATCCCTTAATATTTGCTGCTAGGGTGATGGGGGCAGCTTTTTGATGCTGCTTCAAGGCTTGCTGGGCTGTGGCTGAGATGGATATTTGTACTGATAAACTGCCCAGATAACAAGAGGGAACTGGAGTTTCACAGATTATTGTAAACTTACAAAGGGTTGAGATAACAAAATGGATAAGATAAATCAGTACCGTCAAATAGTCAAGCAAGTAGTGACCCAGTACTCACGCCTAAAACCGTCGCATGGCAATATAAGGCTAGACACTATATTTGATGAAGCCCAAGATAGATATGGTTTGATGCAAGTAGGTTGGGACAGAGGAAAACGAGTCAGGGGTAATCTAATTTATATAACGTTGTCAGGTGAAAAAGTTATTGTTGAGTATGATGGAATGGAATCAGGGATTACTCAAGATTTAATAGATAAAGGTATTCTCGAAGAAGATATTATTCTAGCTTTTGTACCCCAGCAAGATAGTCCACTTTCAGCATAAAATTATCCTGTTAAGCCCACACCTTATTTAAATTTAACTCAAATTCAGGTAACACATCTTCTCCTGAAAGCAGCGTTGGCGATAAGCTTCGCTTAACGGCTTAAGCCGTATCGCAATATCTCAACAGATTGTCCTGCACGGTATACTTCTACTTGTTGCTGTTGCGGATTAATCAGCCAGCCTAGCTGTACCCCATTGTCCATATATTCCTGCATCTTAGTTTGCAGTGTTTCTAACACATCACTACTCGATCGTAATTCCACCACAAAATCTGGTGCTATGGGCGAGAATTCGTAACGTTGCTTGAAACTGAGTCATAGTACGTCGAAGCACTCGTAGGTTACCAGTAAAACTTAAACGTAAAGGAGAAATTCCCACTATCGTAGCGCTTTGAAACATTTGGGAGAACCAGGATAACCAAAGACTCTGGCATTTTCTTGAGTGTCAGGTACATGAAAAACTTTCCCGTCTAGAGCCATAATCCTACTGAGGCGATCGCTGTGAAGCTTATTAAATGTTAGGATATTGAATTAGTGTTTTAGCGATCGCACAGTCTTACAATTGGTAAAAAAGTTATCTTACAGCCATTTTCAGGTAAATAGACCACAGCTGTAGAGGCGCAAGGCATTGCGCCCCTACCAACGGTATGGTTCATTTAGGTGAAAACTGCTGTAAGTACATATCACGAATCATAAAAGCCATATTGCATTCAGTAGAAGGAATTTACGATTAACGAAGATTGATTAACTGAAGTATTTTTGATGCAGGTCGATCGCCGTTCATTCGGCAAAAGCATTGAACCACTGCTGGTAAGGATCTAAGTTTTTGGGTCGATACAATGGCTTGTCCGTCAATTTCCAACGCCGCTTAGCGCTTAAATGGATGTTGCGATCGAAGAAGCTTCCCTCGGGAGGTACAGGAATAGTAGAAGAACAACCGGGGTTCTTTAGATCGCGATAGATGAGACCGCCTAATGAGAACATATCATCTGTTTCAGCGTTAAACGGTATTCGATAATTAGGCTGGATTCCGCCGTCTGCGATCGCTTCAGGATTTGCCACAAATTCCAGTCCTAAAGCCAGTTTACGCATAGACTCCATCGTCCATTCCAAAGCTGCATCAGCTAGCCCACTAACTTCTTGCTGTCCGCCGCCAACGCAAGTGTGAGTTCCAGGAAACCAAACCTGAGTCAGTGATGTTTTTGCATCTTTACTGGTTGTCATAGGTGTGACATTAAAAACTTTTCGCCGTTCATCGATCGCAACGGCATGTAGCGCAAACTCAATTCGTCGATTAAGTTGAGTATCGTGAAATTGATATTTAGCATTGATCCAGTTGCTCACAAATGGAATTAGCTCCGGAACGCCTAACTCGCCTACTGTATCCCAACAAGCCAACAGTTTAATCGGGATGTTTCCGCCGTATTGCTGGCGAAATGAAATTGCATTGGGATGGCTCGGTGGAATATTGCGATCGCGATAAAGATCGTATGCTTGGGGAACTTTGCGAATATGAGGGCGTTGTAACAGCCCAGAGCAATAGATCAAACCTGCTAAACTGCGAACTGTGTAAGCACCTCGGCTAAACCCAAACAGATAAACCTCATCTCCAGATTCATAGTTCAAACACAAGAAGCGATAAGCATCTTGAATATTTGTATCAATCCCCCAGCCAAATACACCACCCAAGATTTTCTCTGCTCCACCGTGTTCGGTACCGAGTCCAGATTGATAGTAAATGATTTGAGCCGTACCATCTGAGGTAATCGGTTGGATAATTTGAGCCATTTTCACAACATTTGTGGGATACGAAGCAGACAAATCTTGCCAGGTTCCGTCACAGCAAATAATCAATCGTTTCATGATGCCCTCTTATTGATAGTGACGTGACGATTCAAAAGACTGTAAGTTATGAAACTATAAATTGATGATTATTGAACTTTATACACAAAATAGCAATGGTCTTCCTTAAATCTTTGCAAACAGCATATTCAATCCTTCGGTCATTGTTGGATGAGTTAACACGCCATCACGCAGAACGGTGTAAGGCATTTGAGCGAGCATTACCATTTGTACTGTCGAAATCATTTCACCCGCAGCGTGACAGAACAATGTGCAACCCAGAATATGTCCTGTTTGAGTATCGACAATCGCCTTTAACAATCCATCAGTTTGACCTGATGTTTTCGCTCTCGGAATGGCTGAAGCATCCAATTTCGCCACGCGAATCGCATAACCTTGTTGCCGTGCTTCTGTCTCAGTTAAACCAATATGTGCCAATTCGGGATTAATGAACAAACACGAAGGAATTAGGCGAGCGTGCGTGCTGCGGTTACCACCCTCGATCGCATTGGCTTTGATAATCCGAAAATCATCAAGGGATTTATGGGTATACTGTAGTCCTCCATTGATATCTCCCAATGCCCAAATGTTTGGTACGTTTGTTTCTAAGCGCTCGTTAACTGGAATAAATCCGCGTGCATCAGTTTCCACACCCGCAGCAGCTAGATTTAAACTATCAGTTGTCGGCGCACGACCAACAGCAACGAGCAACTGTGAACCTTGAAGGCTGACCTCACGATCGCCAACCTGAATTTGAACAACGATCTCTTGACCCGATCGCTCGACTCTCAACACCTTCGCGTTCAGCAGGAATTTGATGTTGTCTCGTTCCAACAGTGTTTGAACGGCGATCGCAATATCTGAGTCCTGATTTGATAGGATTTGCTTGCTTTGACTAATTACAGTGACACGAGAGCCAAAGCGTTGGAACATCTGAGCAAACTCTAACCCAATGTAGCCACTGCCAAGCACAATTAGATGTTCGGGCAACTGTTCTAGCTCCATGATAGACTCACTGGTTAAAACCCCAGATTCTTTGAGTCCTGGTATGGATGGAATTAAGGGTTTTGTGCCTGTATTGATAAACAATCGTTCGGCGGTTAGATGCCGAGTCGTGCCTTCAGGCGTTGTGACTTCGATGGTTTTAGGTGCTACAAATCGAGCCGTGCCAACGATCAAATTATCTCCCAGAGGAGCGTGCAAGTTGTTGAAATTCATCTCGCGCATCGCTTGCACCACCGAGCGTTTGCGCTGAATCACTGCCCTTAAATCAACCGTAGGCGATGTGGTGTGAATGCCATAAGCATTGCTATTTCGCACTGTATGTGCAACCTCTGCACTCGCCACCATTGTTTTGGTCGGAATGCAAGCGACGTTGATGCAGGTGCCTCCAATCATGGTTATGCTGCGTTCCACCAGGGCAGTTTTACGTCCAGCAGCAACTAACGCAGGTGCCAGAGTTTTACCCGCTTTTCCACCCCCGATAATAATATCGTCGTAGTATTCAGTGTCCATTTTACTCTCCTTTGCTGTTACCTCATTGCTAGCCAGACTCTTGGGCATCCAACTCAAATAAAGAAAGCATTCATGCCATCAACGTCAGAAAGGAACGTTTCGATGACTGAACTCAGTATAGGCAATTGACTTTGGTTTGTCGTCCACTCAGAGTTGAAACTTTTGCTCATTAGAATGATGGATGACTCAATCAATCTCACAGGGGAAGGTTAACTCCAACTTTAGTTAAAATTTGGATTCCAACTAAAGTTATAGCCTACAAACTGATAATCCCTCGTTTAACTTTTGAGACAATTCTTGCTGTACTCGCTTAATTTTGTTCAGCTTTTCAACAACTCATCGTATCGAGACAGTAAGTTGAGAAAGTCGTGTATGAACCTAAAACGACTAGTATTTTTAGCAGGGATACATATGAAGACAGCGCAACTACGAACCAGTCACAATATCACTATTTATTAATTTTCAAATTTTAACCAGCTTAGATTAATAACTTAAGCAGCAAAATGACACCTGGACACGAATCGGGTGATTACTGCTCACTGATTAAGTTATAGGTTTTCTAGGCTATCTTGCCTGTACTCAATTCTATTTTAAGCCCATAATAATGATGTTACTCAATCATCTTATCGATATATGGGTTTTATCAGACTTAGGTGGTTTCAAATATTTATCAGTGGGTTGGTTCTGCTGTATCTTGTTGAGAAAGCAATTATTGCAACCAATAACCCCAACTTTATACCTAGTGTCATTTTACTGGGTTCCTTTCTTGTGCCTATAACTTTTATTACATATTTGTATGAAAACTTACCTAACTGGGATAACTTATTACCCCCTATGGCAATCTGTTTTCTTTGGGGTGGGGTTGTAGGTACGGTTATGGCAGGAAATTTAGAGTACGATGTTTTCAAAGCTTTAGGTTTCTTACCCATGCTTGGTGTTGGACTGATTGAAGAGAGCACAAAGCTAATTTTCCCCTTAGTCTATTACTTACAAGGGCGTTATCGCTCTTTAGCAGCAGGAATACTTTTGGGTACCGCTTCTGGAATGGGTTTTGCTGCACTTGAGACAATGGGCTATAGTTTCGTCTCTCTTTTAGAATCAAAAGGAAATTTAGCAGTTCTTGATGAAGTTTTGCTGGCTCGTGGACTGTTCTCTCCCGCCGGACACGCCGCCTGGACTGGGCTGGTGTGCGCTGTTATGTGGAGGGAGAGCGCTAAAGCTGGACATACAGTATTTAATTGGCAAGTGGTAAAGGCTTTTTTAACAGCCGTATTACTCCACGCTTTATGGGATATCTTTAACTCTACGGGACGAGATACGTCTATTGAATTTATTATTTTGGAGTTATTAAGTTTATTAGTCGCGTATACAAGTATAAGCTTGCTGAACAAACAAGTACGTAAAGCACAATTCAGTCACCAGTGATCGGTGACCAGTGTCAAGCCTTTTGTAAACGTGGACTCAATACTACAAGGGCTGAGAATTTTTGTGGGTTGGGCAAACCTTTGGAGGAACTCAATAAATGCCCGGAAATGTTGGGTTTCGTTCCTCAACCCAACCTACATATTTTCATATTTTTCCGCAAAACCTACGCAGTATTGAACGTGGACTTTGTTTATATAGCCGCGATTACGAACATCGTCTGGCATTTTTTCCTGATTGGGATGCTTCCTTTAAGAAGCGCATTCTATCTGAGATATATCCGTCACGCTAATAAACCAGGTATTTATCCGATTTCCTTGATTAGATACAATTCCATCTCCATTTATATGAATTTTTAAATTCAAATGTTTTGTGAACGGTACTCCTTGAAAATCAGTAATTTCAACAGAAGAAAATTCAAGTTTTATTTCATTGACATTAACATTAGCATGCTCTGTATCTTGAGACGGATTTCGGGGGTCTTGTCTAAAAACGACAGTATTTCTTGTGAAAGTTAAAACAATTGACATTGAAGTATCTCCTTCGAGAATAATTCTTTACTCAGATTATAGTACCGCTACAGATTTATCTCTAGTTGGGGTTGATTATAAGGGAAGAGGCTTACTGTCAAAGTTGTTTGGTTTGTCTCAGCTAAACCAAGTAAGCTAGCTAAACGCTGGCAATTTTCGATTATCTGCTGCTTGAGATCTGTCAATTCTTCTTGAGAGTAGAGACAGCTTGAAGCAGATAATAGCTGTTCTTCAGCATGAGTTTGTGTGCTTTGGCGTTTGTACCACTCATCGATTACGGGGATAATGTAGTCAGCAACTTCAAGTTTAAGGTTGAACGTATCGAAAAAGATTTTCAAGCTGCGCTTGTCAACACCAACTTCTCGATTGAGAATCCGACCGATAGTACGAGGATCGAGTAGAGCACGTTCGCTAAGTTCTTCAAAAGTGTAACGTTGACCATAGTGGTTGTAGATAACTTCAGCTTGCAGCAGTTTCTGCCAGCCTTGCTCAGTCAGGACTACTCCGCGTCTTCGAGGTTTCCTGGTGAAAAGGTTCTGTGATTTAGGCGTTAGTTGAGCAATGGAAGTGACAGGTTGAGCAGTAACTGATGTATTGTGGTCAGAAGCATAAGGTTTGTTCGGTTGTTGATGAAGAGGAACTGGAGTTAGAATGGGAGAGCGGGAAGTTTGAAGTTGATACATGAATTTCACCTCAAATTCTAAGGAAGTTTAGTCAAGATAGCGTTTTGGTTATGGTTTTCTCGATTATTTAGAGAACAGTTTTAAAGTCAGGAAATTAAAGTTGTGTTGTAAAAACTGTTTAAGGACAAGCGATGGACTTGACTGCAGGTATGCCTAACTTATCCTGTTGCGAAAAGACCGTGGATGAGAACCACCAGCACAATTAATGTGACAATTATGTAGAGTCGATCGCGCTGTTGCCAAAACGCGAACACTGAAAAAGCAACTCGTGCAACAGGAGTGAGAATCAACAGCAAAATGCCGAGTTGAATGATGCCTTGCCCTCGCAGTGCTAGTGCATCGTTGAGAATTCCAGGAATTTGGCGCAAATCTGCGGGTTTTCCTCGAAAAACGCGATCTTCAGGAGTCTCATAACCGTGGTGAACCAAGTACAGGATACCTCCGACAATAACTATCGCGGCTGCTAGAGTCACTCCAAATCGTAGAAGAGTACTAATCGTGATTTCAACCTGTTGGTCTGTCCATTGGCGTGTTCTTGCCATATTAAATTCTTCCTGTGATGCCGTTATAAATCATCTGAATACCGATCCCTAGAAGAACGATGCTAAAGATAAAACGAAGCGTAGTTACTTTAGCCCGCACTAATACTTTGGCTCCGCACCACGCTCCAACCAATATGCCCAGTAGCACGGGCATACACAAGCCAGGATTGATGTAACCCCTGCTGAAATAAATGCCAGCACTAGCGGCAGCTGTCACGCCAATCATGAAATTGCTCGTGGTTGTAGAAACCTTAAACGGCAGTTGCATGACCCGATCCATTGCCAGCACTTTGAGCGCTCCAGAACCGATACCGAGCAAGCCAGAGAGTACCCCTGCTACCAGCATGACAGCAAATCCACCGGGAATATGTTGCACGTGATAGGACTGTTCACCCTCTGGCGTCGGGTAGCTGCTATCCATCTTTAAGCGTACTGCCAGGGGATCGACCGAGAGATTGACGGCTTGCGTTTGATGCGGTTGATTGCTTAAATACGTTGATGCCAACAGTACTAACCCAAAAAGAATCGCGATCGCTCTGGTGGGAGCCGATGCAGCTATTAGCGCCCCAGTCACGGCTCCAAATGTCGTAGCAACTTCTAGAAACATGCCTACCCGAATATTGCTGTACCCTTCTCGGACGTAGGCGATCGCAGCTCCAGAAGAGGTGGCAATCACAGAAACTAAAGCCGAGCCGATGGCATATCGTAGATCCACGTCAAACCCCAGAGTCAAGAGTGGCACAATCACAACTCCTCCTCCTAGCCCGGTCAAAGAACCTAACAAGCCCGCCAAAATAGAACCTATAGCAACGATCGCAGTGAATTCGAGATTGTTCATAAAATAGCGCTCATAAATTGGAGTAGACAGTGAAGAGTGTAGTTTGACTCAGTAGCTTGTGAAGATTCGGAAGTTCTCAAGACAAGATCGCTTTTGCATCAAAGCTTTTCATCCATTTGCTGTACAACTTCGACTTAGAATAGAACGACCGCTCTTGTACACCTCTAAAGTCCCCTGTCCTTGATGATCTCCCCTACCACCAATCACTTGATATTCATAGTTGCCATTCTGAAACTTATACACTCGCGCTGCTCCTGTATTGTCATTAGTTCCCTTGCCCAAACTCAAATTACCGTGAGGACTCGTAGAGCGGTAGAGAAGCTCGCCTGAATTATACTTTCTCCAAACATTAATATTGTATCCACCTCGGCACTTCAAACTGAGTATTAAGTCAGCAGTAGAGTCAGCTGAGGCTATTGAGACGAGATTGGCTGAAACACAACTCGTCAAACCAAGCAATAATGCAAATCGCTTTAGTGTTTTCATAATTTCCTCTTGTAGTTTTGACTGTTCAATTTTCTACCCAATGAATCATCAACCTTGTTTGCGTGTTTTCATTGTTATTCTCATTAAGTCGTCTATAGTTTTATGGTTCGTCAGAGCTAACTTTGTACTACTGGAGTATCCACCAGATGTTCTGCTAGAAACCAAACCTGTAGCTCATTTGTTCGCAGCACTTGACTAACCAACAAATCATTTGTACCGCTATCTTGATTGGCTGCTGTTTTGTCGATCGCCTCTCTAAACTGACAACAACGCTGCCGACGAGTAGCAAAACCAGTAAAATTCCTCGCACTTTTTTCAGTGTCGAAAACATAGCTAAGATAACCTCTGTGATAATTTGCTAAATTGCCCGAGTTAAGCGCAAGGTGAACGGCACATTAAGAACATCGCTCAATTATTTCCAAACTTCTCATCCATGATTTAGGATGGCTATATTAGTGTTTGCATAAATTC
>NZ_BAACAP010000112.1:0-22685 GCF_045865695.1 Scytonema hankhaensis NUACC26 | reverse complement strand
GCTCTTTTCTATGCAGCTTCATATTAAATTGGTATAAGGATGTTTACTATGATGCTGTGAAATTTGCATTAATCAAGGATGACTGGGAGATTTTAACAGAAGATTATACCCTTCATGGCAATCGCTACAAGATTGGCAATCGCTCTACCTCACAGATATGCCTGTAAACGCTGAACTAGATCTGCGCCAGTGAAATTTATTGGGGAGCAACCCACTATATCAGCAGCCACACTTACACAATCATCTGAGATAAAGTGTGCCTTCGTTAAAACTTCCAGTGTTTGCGGAACTGCTATAACTTTTATGATTTCACTATTCGAAACAGCAACTTCTGCCCAATTAAAGCCAAAACCACAAGATGGACATTCCCAATTGTGGAGAATACGAATTTCTTCGCTTAATCGTGGTATCTGAATTGTCCAGTATCCACTCTCTTCCATGACTTCTGGATCAATTTCCAGTGCATGTCCCGTCCCCAAGTAAGTTAACTCAGGCTGGCTTCGTATTTTAGTGGTCATACTGGTGGAACCATCGGCTTTTGAAACAACCCCACAAATTGAGCATTTCAAGTTTCCTACAAAATAATCTAAGGTGTACCCCATTTTGCTTTCCCTTGCAGATTTAATAATCTCTACTTATTTGGTAAAGGGATGACGTGAATTGTTTTTCCATTAATTGTGACATCGAATCCTTTATCTTTATAAACTTCAACGAGACTCTTTCCATTCAAATCGGGATTCCTTGGATGAGGATCTATCCCAAATTTGATCTTATAGAATTTATTGTACTGACCTGGGTCATGAGTGGTGTATGCTGGTACTACCCCTGGCTCAGTTTTGGCAAAGAAAACATCAGCTACAATCTGTCGAGCTGCGGCTCCTTTTCCCCCACCGACATTGGCTTGCTCAAGTACTTGAAGGAGCTTTTGATACTCAGTGCTGCTGCGATCGATAGTTAGCACAATGCCTTGAAAACGGATGATTCCATTACGCACTTCTCCTACGACTTGCTCGGCAAGGCGCAAATCTGCATCGCCCATTGTTTCCAATTGTTTAATTAGTGCTTCTTCTCCAGGTTGTAATTTCTCCCCTTTCAAATACTTATTTAGAGCTATTGCCGTATTACTATCAATGATAATCGAGTTTGCAGATAATGCTTTTGCAAATAATCGTGGAGGTTGCTTGGAATCCCACCAAGGCATCTTACCCTGCTTAATTAGATTCGGGTCTTTTATCGCCTGCTCAACTTCTCCAATCCGACTCTGAAGATTCTTAAGATTGCCCTCAATGTTAACCAAGTACTGTGGATCTTCCCCTGCGAATTGCCTCAGCAAGCGTTGCTGAGCATCAATCTCCACCTCAATTTTTGTCTTATAAAGTTCGAGTTGTTGTTCGGTTTCCATTTTGCTCCAACTGCTGAAGTTCGACTCAGAGAGCTTTGCCAGCTTTGCTCCTATTTCCTTATCAGCAGCCTGGGCAATATGAACTGCCTCTTCGCGCATTGCTAGCGGATTACTTGTTTCCTTGAAGAAGACTTCAGCAATCAACTCACCGTCTTTACCCTGCTTGAACGTTGTGACTGCTTCACCAGATGTGCTACCAAATCGCTTAATAAAGTCTTCAGGTGTTAAGACATTCACAGGTATATCTTTAAATTTCGCTACCATCTTCTCATCAGGCAATGCCGATAAGAGTAACTTACGCAATGCCGTTGGATCGGGTGGAGTCTTACCAGCTTGCCCTGCTGCCTTTAGGATGACACTTTCCTCAACACCAGATGCCTTGGCGAGCTTAGACGACTCAGAAGCTATTACCTCGGCTGCCCCAGCACCTGCCTTTACAGCACGAGCTGCCTCGATCGCATCAGCATAGCTTAGCCCAACTCCCACCCAAGCAACTACAAGCCATGCCCATTGATCTTCGATGTCTTGTGGAACTAATGCTTTGTCTTTATTAATGTCCGTGTTTGCAGCAGCTTTATTTTGGAAGTACTTGTTGGTCATTCGAGTGGCATCAGCAACACCCGTAACACCTGCACCTATGGCAAATGCCACCCCTACTGGACCACCAACTGTAGTTGCAGCAATTGAAAATCCAATCTGTAATACTCCCAAGGCGATCGAGATTGCTGTATCAATTTTCTTCTCTAACTTCGCTTTGTCTTTTGCCCAGTTTTGTCGTTCAGGATCGGTGATGCTAAGTCCTGCAAGCGATGATTTGACAATTAGATCGAGTGCCCATAAGTTGAGGTTACCACTAGTAACATTCTTACGAGTTTCCTCAATATCTTTCAGAACTTGCCCAGAAGCACCACCGAGCATCTTTGCCCGATCTGCATCGTTTAACTTATTGAACTCAGCAGGATTAATTTGTGACAGTAGCGGGTAGTCCAACAGGATTGTCTTGCGTTGTAATTCTAGCTCAGCAACTTGCTTACTGGCTTCTTCTCGCTCTCGCTTGGCTCTGTCATTAAATTCTTCATTGAATGGGACAGGATCTTCAACTACTGCATTGAGATTGGATTGTTTTGCTTTCCAATCGATGAGTTGCTTGTCAACCTCTTCCAACTCCTTAGCAGCTTTGTGAATAATCTTGGCATCCTTAGTGGGTAGCCCTTCTGCCACTTCTTGCTGTTTCGTTTTGGCTTCTTGCTGCGCTCGGTCGAGCATACCGCTCGCTGTGTCACGCATTGCTAGCTCAAACTGTCTCAGGAATTTTTCCTTCCCAGCGATCTTGCCCAACCCCTCGCCAAAGGCTTCCTTATGAGCATCAAATGGATTTTCACCAGGTTTGAGCGCATTTTGTTGCTCCATCCATGAATTATAGTCTGCCTCACCACCATACTGGTGAGGCAAAATTGCAGTTCCGTCTTCCGTAATTAACGCTAAGACTCCAGCAACTCCCATAACATCAGAAATATTACTGTTATTAAACATCCGAGTACTAGAATAGGTGAAGCTATAGATTAGCGATGAGTAGGAGACAGGGTAGACAATAAATTTGTTATCTTCCTGAAACACAGCCGCTGCTTTTCCCATTCCTTTGGCATATGCGATCGCTGCCTCTCGCGTTCTGAAGTCTTCTTTGTCTCGTTTGCCTGTAGTCAGCGGCGTTTTAGACCAGACTCCCCAAGTTCCAACCCGCTGATTTTCATGCTTGCCGGGTGTCTCTGAAGCGGGTGGTGCGGCTGGAGGGGAAGTGGTTTCGTCACGCCGAATAATCAGACTAGGTAAGTAATTGTCGGTGGATGGCTCTGGCAAAGAAGTTCGCTCTTGTTTTGGATAGAAGAAAATCTTGTTAAAGTCGTGACCCCGATAGAGTTGAGGGAAAGAAGATGGATGACTATGACCCGTCCTTTTAGCCATTAACATTGTTGAATCTGTACTTGGGATATCGCTAGTGATACCAGCATTTTCTAAGGGGCTAGTTCCAGGTTCATTCAGCTTCTCTACGTCGCACTGAACCGCTGCATTGATCTTCGAGCCTTCTGCAATGCCATGATTGCTGCTTGTGTCATAGGCTTTATTTTCTTTGTCCGCAACATCTACCACCTCATCAAGCGTATCCCAAGCTGTCTGCCTAGGTTTGCCCACCAGTTTTTGATGGACATTGGTATAATGCTTACGATCGATGCTGACATGTCTTTCTTCGTGCCGATCGAGCGCACTATAGAAGCGATTCCATTCATTTTTAATTGGTTGACATTGCTGCTCTAGCTCTATCCATTGGGGCATTTCTTTCGTTTCTTTAACATTGACCGTTACCTTGGTCACTTTTTCATTTTCGTCATACCCATACTGTGGATCGGGTTTTAATTCTGGTAAAACACTCGCAGACTCTTTTGTTCCTGAATTGGTCATATCATCCCACACCTGACTAAGGGTCTTGCCAGACACAGCGCGAGTTTTATTGCTCACCGAAAAATTGGTTGTACTATTTCCAGATCCAGTCCCCATCGAGGTAGCATTCGCATCCTTGATGTCCGTTGGCAGCGGATTTCCATCATCCTCACGCATCAACTGCCCCTTGAAACCATCCTGTTGAATCTGTACCGCACCCCCTTGCTGCACAACGTGTGTAAGCTCATGGGCCGTCAACTCATTATTTCCAGGTGATTTCCCCAAACCAAAATATACATCACTACCATAAGTAAAAGCTTGTGCGCCTAATTCCCGTGACATCTGTACCGCATCGCTATCGGTATGTACTTTGATATTGCTAAAATCTACACCGAAGCGGGGTTCCATAAAATTTCGCACATCATCCGCTAAGGGGCTTCCTTGTCCTTTACGACTATGCAACTTACTGGAAATATCGCTACTAGCTGCTAACCCACCGTCATCAAACCTTTGTAGCGAAGGTTTTGCTTGTACAAGTTCTTCCTCTTCTTCGGGTATTTCTTTTCTTTGAATAGCAAGATTGCCCAAAGATTTCATTTGTAAATTTTCTTCTTCCTCTTCTTTCTCTTCTTCGGGCATTTCTTCCCGTTGAATGGTGAGATTACTCGACGATTTCATTTGTAAACTTTCCTCTTCCTCTTCTTCAGGTATTTCTTCCCGTTGTACAAGGGGAGTAATCGTATTACCCAGAGATTTTAATTGTAAATTTTCTTCTTTCTGGGGGTTTGCTTCGCGTTGTACGGCATTATGATTCGCACGATCGCTCATACCCATCACTTGCTTAGCAACTCTATCGGCTTCTTGTTCGTAAAAATCTCCTGGTTGGCTGACTGTGAGTCGTGCTTGGGGACACAGGGAAATGCGGCTAATGTCGTGATTAACAGATGCTTGAGCAGTACCCATCCTCAAATTGCCTGTTGTCTGTGCTAATTGCGGATAGGAGTAGTTATCTGAAATTTGTTTTTGCTGTTGGATTCTTATGCGATCGCTCATTTCCCAACCTGCATAAATTGATACTTAATTATAGAAAACCTTGTACTTAGAAAACTAATATCAAAGATACAACTTCTCAAGAAGCTGGCATATTCGACTAAAGTCTAATGTTTGCCTTCAAGCTCACACCAGTTAACCAGCCTTTCTTACAAGTTAAGCGATGCATCAGGTGCTTCGAGAAGCATAGCAAGAATTGGGATGGTCGAAAAATTCTTGTAGAAGTCAAGAGTTTTCTGGGTCGATCTTTTATCAATGATTTAGAGCAATCTGTAGGTCAGTATATTGTTTATCGAGATATTCTGGTAGAGACAGCATTAGATTTTGAACTATATTTGGCAATTACACAAGGAACCTATAAAAGTGATTTTCAACGCAAGTTAGCTCAAAAAATTATCAATCTTAATCAGGTGAAACTATTAATTATTGATGCGGAAAGCGAGGTAATTGTGCAATGGATAGATTAAAGCATCATCGGAAAATTGTCCTGGAACTTTTAACAGAATATCATCAACTTAATAAAAAATCGGGTTCTACAACTGAAAGTGCTTTAACCTTTGATGAGGTACGCGATCTGTACCTTTTACTGTTGATGGGTTGGCAGAAAGATGAGCGGATTAAAAGCGTGATAATTCATATCCGTTTGAAGGATAATAAAATTTGGATTGAGGAAGATTGGACAGAGGATGGAGTGGCAACAGATTTGTTACATTCGGGAATTGCACGAGAGGAAATTGTGTTAGCGTTTCATCCGCCTCATGTGAGACAATATACCGAGTTTGCTATTACGTAACTTTGAAAGAGAAAAGAGTTTATAAAGTTTGGTTTACAGTTTATCGTAAAATACCGGGGATGGAAATATACTGGCAATTTAATTGCGTGGTAGGATTATTAGCATACAATAGGAATAGCACTTAAGGGTCGTATTTCAAAAATGGTGACACTAAATGTACCGCAGTCCCAACCATCCGCAAATCTGAAGGTCACAATTCTACTAGAGAGTCTTGCCTCCGGACACATTGCTGCTTCTGTATTTGAGTTGCCCGACTGTCGAGTAGAAGCACCAAACAGAGAAGAAGCTATTACCCAAATTAAAGCCGCATTTTTAGAACGGCTTAAGCATATTGAAACAATATCGTGGGATGTACCAGTTCAGGATTCAGAACCTGCCTGGATGAAATTTGCGGGTGTTTTCAAAAACGATCCAGATTTTCAGGAAATTATGCACACAATTCGAGCCGAGCGAAATAGTAATGATGAATCTGAAGTTGACCCTTCTTATTATTTGTAAAGGGATTTCTAGTGTCTCTATATATTTTGGATACTGACCATGTTTCATTGATTCTGTACAATCATCCCTTAGTTATTACAAACGCTGCCCAACATCAAATTGTAGTTACAGTGATTACGGTTCAAGAACTTTTCAATGGGTGGGTCGGCAGAATTAATGACCCGTCACTTGTAAATAATTTGCCAGCGCTCTACACAAAACTTTGGACAACCGTGAAATATCTTCAGACAGTGGAGATGCTAGATTTCACCCCAGAAGCTGACACACGTCTTAAGCAATTGCTAAAAGATAACCCACTTCTGCGAAAAAATCGTCTGCAAAAAGATATGCGAATTGCAGCAATTGCGTTATCGCTCAATGCCACACTAGTCACGCGCAACCAACGAGACTTTGAGCAAGTACCTGACCTTGCAATTATAGATTGGACACTTTAAATTGTAAGACAAGCTTATTCCATAGCAGTAATAGTTTTTTCTAGACTAGTCTAAATCTATTTTATACCTAACAATCATTTATGAGAAAAACTCACAGCTAAACATGAAAATCATTCTTTATCCAATGCCCATTGCCCATTGCCTCTAAAACCATATTTGAAGATTTGGTCGCGGTAATAACGGGAGTTCCATTCAACAATTGGTTTTCCAACCTGTATTTCCCACTTTCGTAAAACTTCTTCTAGCAAAGGTTGATTTTTTGCTGCACACAAGTGATTATCTTGCCAATGTAAACTTAATCGATCTAAAGTTCTCTCGACCCAAATATCTACAGAAGTTTCAAAGCTAACGCTACTATCTGATGGGAGCAACGCTTCTTCATCGTCTTCTTTAGGTTCCATCACATAGCCAAAATAAAACTTAGCTGCTCTTGGTATCACAACTGGGTTTGATGTGTCTTCATTTAATTTATCTTCTAGCTGTGTGACAAACACACACAAATCACAGTCCATAAAAATCGTAGTAAAGAAAGATTCTTCTGGGTTGTCCAGAGATAATTTTAGCTGTTGCAAAAGTCGAGCGGGATTTTCTTCTTCAATAAGTTTAACTTGTCCTTCTCTTACTTGTTGGACTTTTCCATTTGCATCAATAGTTATGGTATCATAGCAAATTTCTACAGGTTTGCACAACTTATGAAAGGCTAACAAAAAGATTTTAACTTGGTTGATAACATAACTATTTAAAAGACCTACAGAGCGCTCATTTGCTACACCAAGATCTATTTCCCAAGAACCAGTTTCTTCTTTAAATCCAAAAGTTGCTGTTTCTATAAAAATATCTCTAAATTGACTTTTCATTTTAGCTCCTCAGTGAAAAGACCCTTTTTTTCTAAGGCGTGCTTCCCAAGCGTTAAAGTCGATTGCTCCATTAACGTCTTTAGGTGGGTCTACAGGATGTTCAACTCTGGGGCGTCCTGTCATTGGTTCTAGTTGTAATGTACGTCCATTGGGGATTAGTGCCTTGTCAATAACTTCTGGGTCTATGGTATCAGTTTCTTTTATCTCTTCCAGCGCAGTGTTCGCTAATCTAATAAAGAACTCATAATTCGACCTTTGGCTAATACTCTTATATTCTCCGCCCCAATATCTTTAAAAGTAAGTGTATAAAATCTAGCGTTTCCCGGTCTGCTAAAGTACAGATTTATCAGCGTCCATCCGCGTTCATCTGCGGTTAATTCAATATCCTGTACTTCACATGGTAGCTATATGTTTTTCAGTTAAACGTTTTAGTAAAGACAGAGCAACTACCAACTAATAGTTAAGCGAGGGTTGTCTCAATGCCAGATGCAGTTGATAGTCAGCAACGGGACTATTTGGGGACTGGTTGGGCTTTCCCAATGTGTTCTAGCGTTCAAGGGGGAATACAACTCAGTTCGGAAGCACAAAAAGTCAAAGAATCCATTTGGATTATCCTCCGCACCGGAATAGGCGAGCGGGTGTATCGCCCTAATTTTGGCTCGCGCTTGGCAGAACTAACGTTTGCACCCATGAATAGCGAGACTTTGATGTTAATTCGCCTCTATGTCTTAGAAGCCTTGGAGGTTTGGGAACCGCGCATTATTATCGATCGCGTTATAACCGAACCTTACCCTGTGAAGGGCATTGATAGGGAAATTAGGACTTACTCTACCAAAGGCGAAGAAGGCAGAGTCGATATCATTATCGACTATCGTCTTAAAGACCAACCCGATATTTACAGCTTTGTTTACCCATTTTATTTAGCTTCTGGGGCATAGTAAATCAGTATAATTTTTAATCCAAAATCCAAAATCACTATTGTGGAATTTAACTTTTTATCCAAATTACCCAATTCCAACTTAGACGATCGCACTTTTGATGACTTAACACAAGAGTGCATCTTGCGAATTCCACGCTATTGTCAGGAGTGGACAGACCACAACCTCAGCGATCCTGGAATTACTTTTATAGAAGTATTTGCTTGGTTAACCGACCAGATGTTGCTCAGATTTAACCAAGTCCCTCGAAAGAATTACGTTGCATTTTTAGAATTACTTGGCATTCGCCTTCAGCCTCCAGCACCAGCACAAACAGACTTAACCTTTTATCTCACCACTGACTTACCTGAAACCTACACCATTCCTACAGGGGTAGAAGTTGCTACCCTACGGACAGAAACAACAGAAGCCATTGTTTTCAGTACAGACAATCCTTTGGTAATTGGCAAACCCCACCTAAGACACTTCTTAACCGCCCAAACAACCGAGGACATTCCTCAAGCTTTTCGCGATCGCTTTACTAATCTCTGGACTTATCATTCTAACGGTCAGTGGAGTGGTAGCGAGCAAACTCTGTTTGAAGAAACTCCCAAACCAGATAACTGTTTTTATATCGTCTTAGAACCAGAAGACCCCTTAGAAGGAAACGTCATAGCAATAACATTTCAAGGAGCAGCCGCTACACCTACTGGTATCAACCCAAATCAACCGCCTCGTCGTTGGGAAGCTTGGGATGGCAATCAATGGCAACCCGTACTATTACGAGAAATCGACGATGCAACCAAAGGCTTTAGTTTTCATGAAATTGCACAACAGGGTCGCAATCCAGCCCAAGGAGCAGATGTTATTTTACATTTACCTGAAAAATTTCCTGTTACGAGTTTTACTACCTATCGCGGACGCTGGTTGCGCTGTACTTTAACCGCAACCCAAGGCAATCAATCTAGTTATAATAATTCACCGCGAATCATCGGTTTAGGAGTACGGTCAATTGGCGGAACTGTAAGGGCTAGCCACAGTACTCTAGTTCGGGATGAACGTTTGGGCATTAGTGATGGAACGCCCGGTCAAACTTTTCAAATACAAGGAACTCCGGTATTAGGACGTAGAGAAAATGAGTATATTCTCGTAACTCCTCCTGGTGGTTTACCTCAAAATTGGCAAGAAGTCTCAGATTTTGCCGATTCTGGGTCAGAAGACCGCCACTACACCATAGATTCTCTGACTGGGACAGTCCAATTTGGTCTTTTAATCCGCGAACCCGATCGCCTGCGGAAGCAAACACAAATACGTAGTAGAATTCAACAACCTTCTATAGAAGATACCAGAATTCAAGTTCGCGATACGGAAATTCAAGAGATGGAACACCAGTATGGAGCAGTTCCACCGCGAGGATCGGAGATTAGAATGGTAGCTTATCGTACAGGTGGAGGTCGCTTAGGTAACGTTCAAAGTGGTACGCTCCAGTTTAAGAAATCTGAAATACCTTACGTAGCTAGTGTCATCAACCATAAACCAGCAATCAATGGTGCTGATGCTGAATCACTGGAACAAGCAGTACTGAAAGCGCCGCAAATATTACGAACACGCGATCGCGCCGTCACAAATGAAGACTTTGAAGTTTTGGCACAACGAGCAGGTGCAGGTGCTGTAGCTAGAGTCCGTTGTTTGCCAGCAGGAACTCACAGTGGAGCAGGGACAGTCCGTTTAATTGTCGTTCCCCAAGCGAACACAGATGCCATTACCAGAGGCGAAGGCATATCTCCCGAACTATTTACCCTACAGCCCGCACTTCAAGACCAAGTTTTAAACTACTTAGACGAAAGGCGATTGTTAGGAGTTCAAGTACAACTTCAGGAAGCCGAGTTTGTTGGCGTTTCCGTACAAACGGAAGTTGCATTAGAGCCAGCTTACTACAATCCCCTTGCCCAACAAGAGATTTTACTCAACTTACGAGTCGCCCTATATCGATACTTAAATCCCCTAACTGGTGGTTTAGATGGTAAAGGTTGGCCTTTTGGAAGACCCGTATACACCTCCGATATCGTAGCATTACTGCAAAAAATTCCTGGAGTGCGCTATCTGGGTGTAGTTGTGCTATTTTCATTACGCCTGCAAGACGGGGTTTGGACTCGCCAACCTTCACCAGAACCAGTCATTGACCCCGGACCTTTAGGTTTAGTTTGTTCTTGGACAGATAATCTCCTACGCTCAAGCCACGTTATTAACATTATCGAGTAACCACTCCTTACTCCCTACTCCCTAGCTATGGTTCAAGCTCTCTCTAGCTCCAAGAAAGTAGACATTCAATTAACCCCAATGCGAATTTCTGAGGGTATCCCTTTAGGTGGCTTAAGTTTTGCCACATCGCCGCACATAGCAACAGATGTACCACTTAGGTCTAGTTTAGTGCTGCACCCTGGAGAACCAAGCGAGTTAATTGTACAAGTCAAGAACTTAGTGCAACATAACTTGCGATTGAGATTGAGAGTAGAAGGATTTCCTACTGAGTGGTGTCAACTTGGTACCGAAAGTAGGTCACTTTCTCCAGGAACACAAATGGATGCAGTGCTTTATTTTCAAGTTCCTGCTACATTTTTTGAAGACCAAGAAGCATTGCGACCTGGAAACAAAGAATACTTAGAGCTAAATTTTCGCTGTCGAATTGTTGTACATATTGACCCAGATACAGAACAAGAACAAGTTCAGGATGCGGAGTTTGGTCTATACATACGTCCTTACACCGCGTACATGGATTTTTTACCCGTTCTTTATCGGGAAGTAGACTTCATTGGTCGCTTCATGAAGATATTTGAAGAAGCTTATCAACCAGTCATTGATAGCTTCAACGTCATGTGGGCGAACCTAGACCCGTTGACAGCACCACGCGCTTTATTACCCTTTTTAGCACATTGGGTAGCTTGGCCAGTTGATTCCATTTGGAACTTGCATACATCAAGACGTTTAATTCGCCGTGCTGTAGAACTTTATCGCTGGCGAGGGACTCGCAAAGGGTTGCGTTTGTACTTACATCTTTACACGGGCTTGCCTTTGGATGAACATTTACCTAATGAGGCTGAGAAACATATTAGTATCACAGAACCTTTTGGTAAAGGGTTTGTGTTACGAGAAGCATACTTGGGAGAAGCAGTGTTAGGAGGCGGACAACCTTATCACTTTATGATTCGTTTGCGTCCCGATCGCCCCAATAGCATCGACGAACTACTGGTGCGTCGGATTATCGACCAAGAAAAACCAGCTTTTTGTACTTACGAACTATTTATAGAAAATCTCTATGTCTCACCCCTTTCCACCACCCCCAATCAAACCCTTTGAACGCTTACAAGCCTCAGACGGTTTATTAATTGATGCTCAACGTTGGCGCAAAGCACATGATTACCATCGCCTGCGACAAAATGCTCACTATCAATGCTTGAATCAACCAGGAGTTGTTTGTGGTTTGGGTGTAAGAGCGATCGCAGCACCTCGCGAAGTAGAAGCTCAATATCGAGATGGACGCTGGGTAGAAATTCAGCCAGGGATTGCGATCGATTTGCTAGGAAATCTAATTGTTGTACCCAATACCCTTCCCTTTCGGATTGCGACTGAAGTACGCGGTTCCGATCCTGTCGTAGTGTATTTAGTAGTCAGCTATGTAGATCCTGATGAATTGCGTCGCAGTACGCAACGAGAAGTCGTACAAGAAATGTACCGGGTTGATGAAAAAAGCACCTCACCAGGAAGTACAGAAATAGAAATTTGTCGGGTACTCATACAATCGGGAGAAGTTACAATTACCCAACCGACTGATGCTTTCTTCCCTGGTTATAACAATATTGATTTGCGTTATCGCCGTCAAGCACAAGCACGTCCGCAAGCAATTGTCCGGGTAGCACAGGTAAATCATAACGACTCTGAATGTGCTCGTAGTTTCTTTAATTTATCGTATTTATTACAAGCTGTAGAATCTTTATATCCATCTTTACGAGGAACGGAAGAAGTAGGACAAGTCACCTTTAATGAAAATCTTCAAGAGTATGACTTACTTTATTTAACTGGAAAACAAGCATTATCTTTAAATAGTTTTGAATTAGAAAACCTCAAAAAATATTTAAATACTGGTGGAGTACTGCTAGTTGATGCTCCCTTAGATGGTAATGCACTTATTGAAAAAACTCAAGCTTTGGCACAACAATTAGAAACACCTTTAAAACCTTTAGAGGAATTACGACGAGATCATCCTTTACGTACACGTCCTTTTTTATTTGCAGCTTTGCCAATGATTAATCAACAATTAATTCAAGTGTTAACAGGGGGAGGAATTATTTTAATTATTGGCGATTTAGCATCTGCTTGGGGATTGGATAGAGGATTGAGTTTACCTCGCCTGACCATTCGCACGGCTCAGGAATTAGGGGTGAATATTTTGAATTATGCTTGGAAACGGCGACAGTTGATCGGATTACAACAGGAAGATTATTCGGGAGAGTGGTAAAATCTAACTAGAAAACTTTATTTAACCTATTGCAAGCAATTCATCTCTTACAAACCTTTTTCTCTTAGCAGATCCATAGCTCGAAACGAAAATAACTGATAAATTAGTTTAATATTTACATCCAAAAAGCATTTGTGAGATTTTGAGCATAGAAGGCGTGATGGTAGTAATTGCGCTTAGTCAATTAGGTAGTTGCCGCATAACTAAAATCTATATAAAATAGGATTACAATACAGTTAATACTCCTACAAAAATCTATGCAAATCGTTCTATCAGCTGAAGTAGAAGCCTTGCTACAACGTCAACTCAATAGTGGTAAATATCAGAACGCTATCGAAGTAATTCTTGCAGGCATAAAACTTTTGGAACAGCAAGAAGACATATATCAGGGACGACTGCAAGATCTTCAACAAGAAGCACGCATTGGGTGGGAAGCGTCCCAACGGGGTGAAGTCGTTGATGGCGCAACTGCAATAGCTCAAATTCGTGCCAATGTGCGATCTAGCTACGGTGTTTCAAACGAAGCATAACCTCACAATTTCGCCTCACCAAACCCGCGATTCAAGATATCCAACAGATTGCGGATTACATTGCTACACAATCTGGACTAAACTGTAAATAGCACTGTAGTAATCTTACAACTTATAACAGCCCTCATTAGCGAAAGTTCGAGTAATTCCAGTAAAATATAGAAGTAAGATAGGTTTTTCTAATTTATTTTGCAATGGAAGTTTTAAAACTTACGACTACGATTGATGAATCAGGATATTTGAATCTTAATATTCCAACGCAGTTAGCGGTAGGAGAGGTGAACGTTGTAGTTGTTGTGAATCCAGTTTCGTCAGACGGAAAGCACAAACCCAATTATGATTTCTCTGATTTGGCGGGGCGATTAACTTGGCAAGGAGATGCGGTAGCAATGCAAAGGACTCTAGGGGATGAGTGGTAGTCGCTATGTGTTGGATACGAATGCGGTTGTAGCTCTGCTTCAAGGAAATTCTCAACTCATTCAATTACTACAAAATGCCTATTGGATTGCGGTTTCAGTTATTAGCCAAATTGAATTTTTAGCGTTTCCTGGGTTGAGTCAAAATGATTCTCAGCTTTTTCAGCAGTTTCTTCAGAGAGTGGAGATTGTCGGTTTAGTAGCAAGTGATGCTGTGTTGATTGAGAAAATCATTAAAATTCGCCAACAATATCGGTTGAAACTACCGGATGCAGTTATTGCAGCAACGGTGTTCCATAATTCAGCAAGTTTAGTGACTACCGATCGAGAGTTTGCGAAGGTAACAATGTTAACGGTAATCAATTGGTAGCGATCGCTCATCTCACCGTTCCTCCATCAATAAGCTATGCCGTTACTTAGCCCTACAGTATTTTGCTAATACAAATTTTATAAATGATAATATTGCTATCCAAAAGCATTATTCATTCCGACCAAGAAGTTCTCGATCTTGTCGCACATCTCGCTGCCAAGCTACCGGGTCGATTTCTGCAAAAGCTTGTGCTTGTGCTAGCTTCTCCAACACTGCTGCCATCCGTTGACCGCGTCCATTCTTCTCTTGCGTTGGCTCTTCTTCTAGAATTGTAACTAACACTTGTACTGGGCGATCGTCTTTAAACAAGCACTGCACTTCTTCCCCCCACTCCAAAGAGTTTCCCCTTAATGTTGCTCTAAACGTTTGTAACATAATAGCAAAATTTTAAAATTTGATGGTGTATCATAGCTCGATTCTAACCTTTCACATAATTTAGACTACACCTTGCTACAAGAAGAGTGCCAACGCTCGAACTTGTAATAACTGTAGTACGAGCAAGATCGTTGGTATCTATTTGGTCGCAATCTATAAGTAAGGCGACAGTCGTTAATTTCGCTAAAGTAGATTTATCTTAACTCAATGTTTGCTGAAGTGTGAATTGCCATGTCTTATGCTCAAAACTTAGAAATTTCACAAGATATATCAGAAGATGTTATATTTCCCCCTAGTGATTTACTGAGTGATGAACCGCCTTTGGAAACAGAGTTACATTTGCGGCAAATGCTGCTGTTGATTCAGTGTTTGGAATGGTGGTGGCGCGATCGCCAGGACTTCTACGCCTGTGGCAATCTCACAGTTTATTACAGTCCTCGTCAGCGAAAGTCCGAGCAATTTCGAGGTCCCGATTTCTTTGTTGTGTTAGATACCGAACGCAAACCACGCAAAAGCTGGGTAGTTTGGGAAGAAGATGGCAAATATCCCAATGTAATTGTCGAAATTCTCTCTCCTAAAACAGCCGACACTGACCGAGGTTTGAAAAAGCAAATTTACCAAGATATATGGCGGACACCAAATTACTTTTGGTTTGACCCGCAAACATTGGAATTCAAAGGATTTGAGTTGCTGGGCGGTCGCTACCAAGAACTGAACCCAAATGAGAATGGCTGGTTGTGGAGTCAGCAGTTGGAGTTATATCTGGGCATTTATGAGTCAAAGTTACGCTTTTTTACAGTTGATGGGCAACTAATCTCCTCACCAGAAGAAGCAGCACAAAAAGAGCAGGAACAACGCTTACAAGCCGAACAGCAGCGCGAAGAAGCTTTGCAGCAGCTAGCAGAGAAGGAGGCAATGCTCGCTCGTTATCGGGAAAGGTTTGGTGAGTTACCTGAGTAGATTGTAACGAGACGATTAGGGATTTTTCGGTTTGTTTATTTAGTGAACCAATATATTTTTAGGAATGAAACTTTGTTAGAGCGATCGCATCTTAGTAATAAGCGCTCGTCAGAAACTATTGGTGCTAGCGTTTTATATCCAACAAAATAAAATTACCATCTAAAACCCAATGCTCGTATATAAATTCCATCTTTTCATTATAAATTAGAACTATCTCTCCAATTTTTTCAGTTTTATGACTTAGTTTATCGAAAGAATCAACAGCAGTGTTGAGAAAAAACTTAAGTTGTAAAAATCATTTCTTGCGTGTAAAATCAATAGCATTATTTGTAACAGAGAAAATAATAGTTCCTCCAAAATCTTGTAAACTATCATCTTAAAATAGAAAATAAAGATACAATTCTTTCTACACAGGCATACTATGGACACAAGTACACCTTTTGACAAAGAAAATCTCAACAGTTTTTCACAATTTCTTCACGATTTTGAAGAGATGCATAGAGAAGATCTTGCGACTGTTACTCATGCTCTAGCAAAAATAACTAATTTGACTCCCTCTGAGATTAAACCATATCTTGATACAATACTTCTTCAGATAGTGGAATCAAAGAAACGAGAGAGTACTTCACAAGAACGTAAATATGCATTCAACACATGGGTTCAGAGTCACGAAGGTCAAGGCTTTCCTCTTCTCTCTGATGAAGCTATCAGTAGAGAAACTATTTATGGAGAGAGAGATTGACCCGTTCTTTTATTGATACAACCGCTTATATTTTATACTTGTTCTAGCAATTTGTATCTCGAATAGACTCTTGTACGTCTTAGTATTTGCAAGTCTTTTTCAGCAAAGTAATTTGATGTGATAATGCGAGCAAGTATAAATTGAATAAAATTGAAATTTTGAGTTTCAGATACTTTTCTTGAATCATGTAATGATGGTATTTGCTCTGCGAACATAGATAATTCCATGCTAAAAATATTGAAGTCTTCAGGAGTTACAAAAAATATGACTCTTAATGGAGAAGAATTTGAATCATCATAATGGATTATTTTCTCTTTTCCAGCGAGTAAGGAATTGGGAGTAACTGTATATCTTGAGAGAGCAACAGTGACTAGTCGCGCTTCTAGCTCTGTAGAGATGTCATCGACATTTTCTAGCAACATAGGAGGCCAACTTTGAGAATTTATTTCAAATTCTGGTACAAACATCACACTAACTGTGTGATTTAAGATAACATCAAAAATTCCTTGATAAAGTGCTGCGACTTCCGGCTCTTCTTCCCTGGTTTGACATCTGACAGAAATGGAAAAGTCATAATGCGGTGATGGTTTCATAGACTCTAAAGTTGAAGATTGTTGTAATAATTTTTTTAACAGAGTTTTATCGAGCTATTCTTTCATTATAGTAGCTGCTATCGTTCTAGCTCATAATCACCAGCATTTCGATAGCGTTTCTCTAATTCTGGCAGATCGGAAAAATGTTCCTGCACCCAAGATTTGCGACTAGGGCTTCTTCCCCCTTTAAGACCTTTGTCTTGATATAGTTCTCTCCACTCTTGTATACCTTGAGCATGTTCTCTTAACAATTCAGGACGAGCACCTCGTTGATGCAATTGAACTGAGCCAAAGCTCGGTGTTGCTGCTGCAATAGTGGATAGCTTGAGCAACGGACGATAGTACCATCTTCTGTAATCTTGATCCTGAAACCTATACCAGTCTCAAGGTTCAGTATAAATCCCGCGTAATTAAGACTGACGAAGAAAACTCGTTTTCTAGAAAGTTCCCTGTAAGCCCAACATTATCCTGATTTTCTCTTGTTCTGCTGGGTTAGATGTTGCGCTGAAACCTACACCAAAATTATTTTGAGAGTTTTGCTGCGATGCAATATCTCCTAGCATACTACCTGCGTTCGTCGCTTTAGTTATGTTTTCACTTTGAGCGCGGTAAAAATCGAGTGGGTTATCCATTGCTCCAGGTAAACCAGAACCTATCCCACGCAAGCCTTTTTCACCATCGATAACAGTCTGACTAAGGGTATCAGGCATTGGGAGTAGGGGACTACCATAGCCAAGATTAACGCCCAAACCGCCATTTAGATTATAGTTAGCGCCAAAATTGAACTGGTTATAAGAACCTCCCAAAGATAAATTTCCAGACGCAGGATTTATACCTAATTGCGTTGAAAAGTCCCTATATTTTGCGTCAGCAAAGATATTGCCACTGTAGTTGTAACCAAGTCCAACACCAAAATTTCCTAGTTGATCTCCAAGCTTTGCTGTGCTTGTATCTGCTGTTAGCTTGAACTGATCTAGCGTTACTCCGACCTTTGGGGGTGCAAGGTTAATGTCAAATTTAGATTTATCATCTTCAGGTTCGCGCTGTATTAATGTGTCTAATTTTCGTTGAACCAGAGGTAATGATTGTATTTCTGCTTGCTCATAAAAATCCCCTGGTTGATTTAGTGTCGATTTTGCCTGGGGATGTAGTGAAATTTTTCTGATATCGTGACTTTGAGGTGATGCAGATGAAGTTGAATCAAAACCTCGTACAGCTTTTTGTGCAAGGTTTAGGTGCGTGTAGGTGGAAGTTACTGCTTCTTGACGTTGGATTTTTATGTGCTCGCTCATCTGTATGTAATCCTCATTATTTATATCGTTTATTAACAAGGAATGATTGAAAAAATTTAATAATATCTAGATCGCACTTCTTTGAAACGTCCAAATACACGTAACCCTTCAAAACAATCGCTATCAGGGACTGGAATCCTATTAAAGCATTCTAAGCTGTCGGATGATCGCGCTTTAGCCCAGACTGAGGTGCGTTCACCCTAAATTGCGCTGTCGCTAAACAGTCACTTATCTTGATCTTCTTTCGAGAAAAACTTTCCTATACCTTTCATAACAGGATTACCATATTTCTTGATGTACTCAAGTTTCTTGGGTAAGCCTCCTGTAATAGCACCAAAACCAGAAACTGCAGCATCTTTGTAATTTCCTTCTACAGCATAAGAAACTGCGTTAAGGGCATTGGGAACTATGCCATAGAGACCTGGTAGTGCACCCATGACATCAAGTGTGTCATGAACAAATTTCATATTGGATGGTTTTAAGGAATGCTCAGATCCGGGCGCTCCCTCTGCATTGCCCCAATATGCTTGTTGTTGTTCCACACCAAATGCACCGCCTGCGCCTGTTTCTGATTGCGAAGCATATTGAGATGTTGGATGATCTTGATCGGTTTCATCCGAATAGATAGTGGTTTCTCCAACATCGATGTGATTTTCTTCATCTGTCAGATCCCTTTGAAGTAGCTGATTACCAATATTTTCAATGGAATTAAATTTTGCCTGTACCCCACCTGTCTGCTGTACAACATGAGTTAGCTCATGTGCCGTCAAGTTATTATTACTAGGTGATTTCCCTCCACCAAAGTAAATATCGTTACCATAGGTAAATGCTTGAGCGCCTAAATTACGACTTAATTGTACTGCTGTACTACCTGTATGCACACGCACCGAGCTAAAATCAGCACCAAAGCGCGGTTCCATAAATCCTCGCACATTGTCAGGTAGAGGACTACCACCACCTTGAGTTGCACTCAATTGGCTTTCTATGTTATTCAGTTGCTCGATATTGCTCTCTGCTGCTCTTTGTAACGTTGGTTTGCGCTGAATGTCTTCTGTTTCTTCATTCTCGCAAGCTGCACATTTGAGCTGCAAAGAATTTTGTGCAGTTTGTGCGCTAGAAAATCTCAATGTCTCAAATGCAGGCATACGCATTACCTGTTCTGCAACATAATCAGCCTCTTGCTCGTAAAAATCTCCCGGTTGGCTAACTGTCAACTTTGCCTGAGGACGCAGCGAAATTCTACTAATATCATGACCGTGAGGCAAGGGGATATTTTGAGACGAAACGGTCTGGGGCTGCGAATTAAAGCCGTATGTTCGTGCGACAAGCGACGGATTTGTAAAGTCTGATGAAGCTGGTTTTTTACGCTGAACCTTTAAGCGATCTCTCATCTCACCATTCCTCCCTCAACTAGCTTTGCCGTTACTTAGACTCACACTATTTTATCGATACAAATTTTACACGTTTTCAATCTGCTAACATATTCGACTTAAGTCTAAATTTTGTTTTACAGTTTTATGTACGTGTTTTGTTACACAAAAATTGGTCGCGATCGCTTAACAAATATCGTTACCAAAGCTGCCATCAGTAGTGTGAATTTGAATGAAGTAATCTATTTTGCTTTCTTTCTCTGCTTTTTGAGGAGTTGTTTCTGGTACTCCAACTCTCTTTCAGGGTATAGTTTGCTGATATCAGTACCAATTTGACGCCGACCGTGTTCAACAATACCTGCACCTGTATCCTTTTCGGTACTAGTTACAGTTGGTGTACTGAAGGTCGTTCCCGTAACATATTGCTCAGCTCCTGGGATGCTTTCCCCTTTGCTATAACCTTGCCCTTTCGCTACAGCCCGAGTAGTAACTGGAAAAGCCATGTGATATCCAAGAGGGCTAGGAGTTGGGTCAAATGGTCGAGCCAATTCGTAAGTTCGAATTTCTCCCTTGGTCACGGCATCTCCAGCCAGAGGAACGATATCACCTGCAATCCGATGGTGTGTTGAAGTAGTTTCTGACATACCTAAAGCTCGTCTACTGTCATTGTTCACGTTAAACTGCTGAGCGGCATCGCGGGAAATACGTGCAGACTGAAAGGTAGTAACGTTGCCAACAAGATCGGGAAAATTAACCGCAGCCATCTGAGCATGTGCACCTCCTAAACTGTGTCCCGTTGTTGTAACTTGTCCACTACTGCCTCTGCTTGCTGCTGCTACGTCCATTTCCTTTGCAATCAGTTCTTGGTTCAACATAAACTGATCTCTTCCAATAGCTTGGGCATTTAAATCCGATCCTAAATCGTCAAAATCTGTTGGTTCTGTTCCTCGAAAAGCAACAATCGGTGAAATTTTGGCATCAGGGTTAGCTGCTGTAAAACTACGCATGGCAAAACCTTGTTCTCCTTGAACTGTATGGCTGTTGCTCACATCATATCCAGCATCTTCCAATATCTTTTTGGCGAATTCGTGTTTGTTGAGCTCATCTGGATCTGTTATTGGCTTTCCATCCTTATTTATTGGCTTTCCATCTTTATCTGTATTCTCGTATGCCAAAACATGAGCAGCTTGTTCTAAAATCACATCACGTTCTAGAGGCTCATCGCTTGGAGAAATTCCTGAAAGTTGACCCGTCTGCGTATATGGATTCTCCTGTTCAGATGACATTCCAGATGCACCACCAGTACCTGCTCCATCAAGTTGCTGCTCTGGCTTAGGAGTAGCAGTCGTATCGAATTCTTGGCTGGGAGGAACATAAACTTCTGCTCCATCTTCTGTTGTGTAGTTCAGTGCTAGAGATTGCTCAGATGGAGTAGAGGGTTGCTCAACTGGGGTGAAGTTCTGTTCGTCGGATATATTCTTTTCTTCTTCCTCTTCCTCATTGGGTATTTCTTCCCGTTGGATGGCGAGATTTTCTGAAGATTTCATTTGCAAAAGTTCCTCTTCTTCCTTTTCCTCATCAGGTATTTCTTCTCGTTGCACAACAGGACTTATTAAATGATTTACAGGCTTCATTTGCAAATCGTCTTCTTCCTCTTGAGGTACTGTCTCCCGTTGGATAGACTTTTGATAATCGACAGGTTCACCCATATTCATGACTTGCTGGGCAACTTTATCTGCTTCTTGCTCGTAAAAATCTCCCGGTTGGCTAACTGTCAACTTTGCTTGGGGACGTAGTGAAATTCTACTAATATCATGACTTTGAGGCACGGGTATATTTTGAGACGAAATCATCTCAAGTAGCGAATTAAAACGGTCTACTGGTGTGACAAGCGACAGATTTGTAAAGTCTGATGAAGCTGGTTTTTTACGCTGCACCTTAAAACGATCGCTCATCTCACCATTCCTCCCTCAACTAGCTTTGCCGTTACTTAGGCTTACAGCATTTTATTGATACAAATTTTACACATTTTCCATCTGCTTCCATATTCGACTTAAGTCTAAATTTCGTTTTACAGTTTTATGTACGTGTTTTGTTACACAAAAATTGGTCGCGATCGCTTAACAAATGTCCTTACCAAAGCTGTCATCAGTAGTGTGAATTTGAATGAAGTGGTAGCTTGGCTACCTTCAAGCCATGTTTTATTTATTCGTCTCTATATTGACGAAGATGTTCATGGTGATGTGGGGGTACCATTGCGATGGAGAATTGCTACACTAATAAGAAGTCAATATTAAATACTGTAAGGTGAGTAAATGAATATATTGCTTAATCCGAATCACGAGCCATTTGTTCTATCTAAAATTGTTAGCTTGTTATATACTCAATAATTAACAATCGCAGATAGTTCAGTTTTTCTACGTAGCGTTTTATCTGTGGGAATTGATTTTCCTCTGAAAAGTACCAATCGGCAAAATAGGAAATATCAAAAAATTTAAGTTTTGTTAATTTCTCAAGAGATTCTTGAGAATTTTCTACCTCATCATTAGCAATTATTTGAGTCGCACATCCCTTAATATCGGTTGTCAAAATTTCTATTTCCCCTAATACGCTGAAATCTTCTGATTCTTCCCACAAAGCTATTTGCCGCCTTTCTTCTCGTGTCTTCTTATAATCATTTAATAAATGTTTCAAAACTCTATTAATGTAATCCTTGGCAGTTGATGATTTTTTATGAATATTCGATGCTTCGAGGTTTTGCATACAAATGATAATTTACGCAACAAGCCCTTGTTTTGAAGCTTTTTCACTCACTCGCATATCTACAAAATATTCTCCCACATATTCACCATTTTTTAGTCGTTTTATTTCCTCTTTCCAATACACACCCATATATAACAATCCCCAATCTATAATTGTCCGTTGCGCTTGAAATTTTTCATGCAGTTTCTTGCCTAATGTTACATACCTATCTCTGCTTTCTTCTTCTCTATCATCAAAAAAAGATGTATCTGGAATAGTAATTCTGATAGCTTGAACAAGATTATTTGCATATAACCCCCATTCCGCACCCTAACTGTCAGAGCCGAATAAAATAGTACAAAAAAACTAATAAAAGAGTCAACAAAAATCAA
>NZ_BAACAP010000111.1:0-22658 GCF_045865695.1 Scytonema hankhaensis NUACC26 | reverse complement strand
TAGCACCTGTGGCAACAACTAATGTATCGTAGGGTATTGTTCTATCGCCCAGAATAACTTCTTGGGTTTCTGGATCGATATCATTGACTTCTCCCAAAAACACTTGTGTATTTTTGCTTTTGCGGAATACAGATCGTAATGGTGAGGAGATATCAGCAGGTGATAGCGTACCTGTCGCCACTTGATATAAAAGCGGCTGAAACAAATGAAAGTTACGTTTATCGATGAGAGTCACATTGACATTCGCTTTCTTGAGAGTCTTTGCTGTATACAGTCCACCAAAGCCTCCACCAATGATGACAACCTGATGTGGTACATTCTTTTCAAGTGAAACTACCATAAAAAATATTTCCTTGTGTTAAGAGTGTTGTAAATTTTCTTAACAAACTTGTAGCAGAATTACGATCTTCGTTGCTGTTTATTTAGAACAATTGAAAAATAATGAAAGTAGTCAAAGTTATATTAATTCTCTAAAATTTGGCAATAGATTCAAAATCTTTCTACCAATAATTCCAGGGTGTTATCTTTTATCTTTCCTATTTAGTCTAAGCTCAGTGCTCTTTTATTACTCTCGTTTGCTAAAAGCAACCTTAAGAACCAATCGCTCTTGAGGTGCATCGGACACAATAGGGTTGACGTTGTGCCATGCATTATCTGAATTTACTAAAATGACTGAGGTATTTACTAATGGAGGAATTTCTTGAAACATCGACTCAGGTCGATCGTCTTTCAAAATACGTAAGCATCCTCCCCAGTTAGAGTCCCATTCTTGATTGAAATAAAATAGGTGTACCAAACGACTACTAGGAACATCAGTATGAGGATTAAAAATCATATTTGTGTCATATCTAAAAAAGTAAATCCAAAGAAAATCATCCATTAGGTTTAAACTGGTCAGTTGCTCAAGAGCATCTCGATACGCACTTGTAAGTAAGTCATTAATTAAGTCCTGCCAACATTTGTTGAGTTTCAGCAATTCTTTAATCTGTTGCTCAGTTTGATTTTCTGCTTCAACAAATACCTTTCGGATTACAATACTACCAGATACGTGAAAACCTTCTTGAGGAAAACTATTAGCTAATTCGAGACAAGATTTTTCAGAGAATAGATTTTGTACAAATGCCCATCGATAAGGAAACTCTTGCATTGTCGCTTGAGCAATAGCGTTCATATTAAGCATAATATACTCCTTGAAACAAAAACTTAATTTATAAACTCTGTGGGTTTTTAAGTAAGTACTTAAACAAGTCATCAATAACTAGATTAGCGGCAAGCGGACTAGCGCCAAACCAATAACTTCCAACTTGATAAACTTTCCCTTGCTGCACTGCCTTTAATTTGAACCATAGTGGTGTAGCATGCGTTCGCTTCAATTCTTTTTGGTATTGTTCCTGCGTCCTCCAAGCAAAAGTAGTAACAAAGATGATATCTCCATCAATTTTGTCTATATATTCCCAGGAGATTAAATAATTTTTCAGAGGAAAAATTGAGTGTTGCACTGTTTTAGTATTCTGATTTTGTGATGGTGTATGAATTAAACTGGCTTCCGATAAAATCCCATACGAAAAGCTATCCTTCTGCTTTGCATACAGCCAACAGACTCCCTTTTCAAAACCAACAACAGACAACCGAATTTGAGCAAGTCGAGCGCCTATAGTAGTTTTAAACTTCTGCAAGCGAGAATAGTAGTTACTTAAAACCAACCGAGCTGACTCGACTTTACCTAGTACCTCGGCTACTTGCATAAAATAAGATTTCCATTCCCCCTCGCCTTTGTAGTGAACCATTACTGTTGGTGCAATTTGAGACAACAACGGATAGATGTCCTTTTGAATAACATCCAAGCCCAAAATTAAATCCGGCTTGAGAGCTAAAACCTTTTCAAGATTAGTTGGGAGAAAACCCACATCCGTTGTACCTTTGTAAACTTCTGGGTTAAAAATATGAGGTACTAGAGAAACTGAATGTCTTATCGGCGCTCCAATGGGCTTAACTCCCAACGCTATGGCATCTTCCCACAAATAAGGATGCAAGATAACTACCCTTTGCGAATAGGTTGGTATTACAGTTTCACCCAATGCGTGTTTTACTTTGCGAGTAACGATGTTTGGAGCAATAGAATAATTCCTCTCTCTACTTTTAAATTGTTGCTGGATTGGATGGCTACAGGCTAATAGTATCCAGAATATTAACAGTCCTACTAATGCCAATTGCTGCATACGACGCATAGCTCAGAACTCCCAACCCACAGTTAACTGTGCTGTAAATGGATCGCTCGGAAAAACTCTGTTACGATTGAAAGCCTCATAATAAAGAATATTAAATAAATTCTGGAGATTAAGTTGCACTCGCAGGTTGTTACCTCGATAGTAAAGAGCAGCGTCAGTGCGGACATAAGAGGGCAATGTGAAAGTGTTTGCTAAATCTCCTTGGCGATCGCCTATATAATACACCCCTAAACCACCACCAAATCCTTTCCAAGCTCCTGAAGGAATAATATATCTAGTCCACAAAGAAGCAGAGTGTTGAGGAACGCTATTGAGCAAGTTCCCAACAGGAAAGTTATTATCACTAGTAATGCGGGGATCGAAATAGTTATAAGAGGCAATAATATTCCATCCAGGTGCAAGTTGTCCGATGGCAAATAGTTCAACACCTCGAATTCTCTGCTCCCCAGTTTGGATTTGAAAAACAGGATTATTTGGGTCAAGTGTTGTGATGTTAGTCTTAGTCAAATCGAACAGAGCCAGCGTAGCAGATAATTTGTTATTGAGTAAGTCAGTTTTTACTCCCACTTCATACTGAGTACCACGACTGGGAACAAAAGGATTACTTTGTGCATCTGTGCCAGTTACCTGCTCAAAAGAACGGCTATAGCTAGCATAAAGTGAAACGTTATCGCTGGGCTGATAAACTATGCCTAAACGCGGACTGAAAGCGTCATCAGCTTGACTAGTTTTGACTCCACTAATACGGTTACGAGAATTATTATTAACCCAGTCAAAGCGTCCTCCCAAAACAAACTTGAAATTATCAGTTAGCGATATTTGGTCTTGAACATAAACTCCTTGAGCATTAGCGGTAGTGAAAGGTCTACTCCTACTCGTTAATCTACCTAAAGGTGTACCATACACAGGGTTGAACACATCAATCGGGCTACGTGCATAAAAATTCACCTGGCGATCGAGATCCTCCCAAAACAAATCAAAACCGAATAACAGTTTATGTTCAATACTACCAGTCTTAAATTGCCCTATGACATTGGTATCTATAATATAGTTGTTGCGAATAATATCTTGAAAGACAGATGAACGGTTTATCCTACGTTTATCAGCTTGTAAAGCACCGCTAGGGATCGTATCTCTTTCTGAAATAACCAGTTGAGCAAATTGGAAAGCATTGCGTAAAACCCAGTTATTATCAAAGCGCTGCTCAAAATTGTAGCCCATGCGGTTAGTTATACGACTTTGGCTAGTGGAACGCTCTCCCACATAGCGGCTGCGTGGAATCTTACCATTGGGATTGGGTAACACAGTCCCTTCTGCTGGTAAACCAGATATTAAGCTAGCACCGTAAGTGGGTTGTTCAACGTCCTGATACTCTCCTTCTAACGTTAGTTTGGTGTCTTTACCAATTTGCCAAGTCAAAACTGGTGCGGCAAAATAACGATACTCATTGCTAAAATCAACAAAACTTTTTGCATTTAAATAAGAGGCATTTAAGCGATAAAGTAAAGTTCGCTCCCGATTCAATGGTCCAGAAATATCAATAGAGGGTCGATAAGTTTCATAAGTACCAACGCGCATTTGAGCAAAGTAGTAAGGCTCACTCAAAGGTTGTTTAGTGACACGGTTAATAACACCACCAGGAGGTATTTGCCCAAATAATACTGAAGCAGGTCCGCGCAGGACCTCAATGCGCTCTAAGTTAGCTGTGTCAATTGTAAAACCTGAAATTAAATCTCTGATGCCATTGCGGAGACTTGTATCAACGCGAAACCCTCGAATAGAAAAACTATCAGCTATCCGAGATGAAAAGTCAGGAGATCCAATACCAGCTGTTTGCACCACATCTGTAATCCGATTTCCTCCTAAATCATCAATAACTTGACGAGGGAAGACTTGAACTGTAGCCGGAATATCTCGCAGTGGCGTATCCGTTTTTGTCCCCACGCTTGTATTTGGAGCGCGATAGGTATCAGGTGGTGCAGTTACCTCTAACTCAATTGGTGGTTGCTTCTGTTGTGTTTGGGGTTTTTGCTGTGGTGTCTGGGTCGGTTGATTTGCAGTGGACGCAGCACTCGTCACCCCGAATACCAACCCCTCAGTCTGACTATCAAACAACCTCACTACAGGCGCATCCGTTTCCCCTACTACTGTTACCCGCAGCGTGTTAGCATCAACATTTGCAACCGTTACCTCAGCAATTCCTGTTACAGGCTTTAATTGTTGAAAACTCTCCCCATTGGCAAGCTGTAATTTAGCATTCTTGATATCTGCAATGTAGGAATTCCCCTCAGTTTTTGGTGAAACTTGTAATTTCTCCGAATTAGCCGTAACTAAAATTAACTCAATCCCTTTGTCGCTGCTATTCACCTTTACATCTGTAACCACAACTACATCTGTAGTTGCTTGACTTAATTGAGGAGCAAAATTTTGGTTTTTGGGAGTTCTTAGTAAATAGTTAGCGCTAGTTTTAGCAGATTGTACCTCACTTAAACTTTGAATTTTACTTTTTGCATCATCTGGATGTAGTCTTTGTTTTTTGGGTAATGGTTGCTCGCCAAAAGCTGGATTAAATCCAGTAACCCAAAGTACTGGTATTAACCAGTTAATAGCCCCATAGCGCCACTTAATCAACATCTCTGATACACTCCAGATAAATACACCACACGAGGAAGTTTTTAGAATAGACGCAGCACAATTACAACGCTATTAGACATAAGCCTGAAAAAATGCTTTTGACAGTTTGTCGTCAATAGAGATAATTGTGACCAAACTGTTAGCACAAATTGGCTACTTCAACCCTTGTTAAAAGGATATAGCTTTTAAAAGCGGTTACATCCTCTTCGAGCCGGACTTTCCTCTTCCAAACGGACTTTTTAAGTTTGACAAGACTTGGGACTCACGCCAAACTTTTTACGAAAGGCATTACTAAATGAAGTCGTGCTAGCATAGCCTACCTTTCTTGCCACTTCTGTAACATTCATTTGTCTTTCAATCAGCAGATTGTATGCTACTTCCATCCTATAGTCGTGTAGATAACCAAACACCGTAGTATCAAAAACTTTACGAAAACCTTGTTTGAGTTTGCGCTCATTTAATCCAACTTGTCTTGCTAGCTCTATTAAAGAGGGTGGATTATGTATGTGTTTCAATAAAGTTTCTCTTGCATGATAAATGCGGTCAACTTCTGATGGCTTGAGCACAGTAGTTGTTAGATATCCCTGGTTGATCTTTATTTCTCGATCGACAACCAATGTTACCAGTTCCCAAACTTTACTTTCAAAATACATTTGCTTCATTATGCTTTGGTAGGGACATTGGATAATCTGCTGTACTGCTATCTGCATTGCTGGAGTTTGCATTCCATAGCGTTCATAAGTCCTTTGATCTGAGCGTTTGATGAGATGTTGTAACTGTGAAGGAAGTTTTCCAGATTTATCTATTGCAAAGGAACTAAAGACTTCTGGTTCTATGTGAATAGCTACTTCTACTGTCTGTAGTGGTTCCTTTTGTACTAGATAATTACTCTCAGAAGCCATACCACTGCTACTTAAAAAGTATCCTCCAGCCCTTTGTGGAGTATCCTGAGTTAGAGAGCCTACCTCAATAAAGAATCGAAATTCTAACATATGCTCTCGGTCGGGAAATTCTACAACCAATGATTTGTATGACTGTAAATTATAGAGATCTAAGATTATGCTATCTCGTAGCAGAATGTGTCTAAAATATCCTTTACCAATTGAATATTGATAGGTAATATCAGACTTATCAAAACTCTCATCATCTTGAACTGCCTCTAGTGGTTTAAATAGTTTTCCGTAATCTTTTGGTGAGAGAATAAGTGTCATAGTGAATAAAAATTTAGCTAACAACCCTCTTTAAACAAAAGATTTCAGCTAGTGATTTGTTTATAGCGTTGTTCGACAGTTTAATAACAGTTAAAATTATCACCTAAATAACTACAAGAAATGTAATCTGGTTAACAATTTTAGAAAACTTTACCAACTATTTTAGTATATAGAGGAAGCAAGTCCTAATTAAACAGATGGCTTGCGATCGCAGTAGTTCATCAGCAGTGGTTGGGATAAACGATTTCCTGTCCCTCTTCTAATCGTTTGAGCTTGGCAACAAGATACCGCTTGAAATCTTGAAGTTGATTAATCTGCTCCTCGACCTGCTCAATCTTCGTCTGGACAGCCTTTACTTTGTCATCATGTGAAATCCTGTTGTTTTGCCAATCATCGAGGATGGTTTTAATCTCATTCAAGGTGAAGCCCATCATCTTTCCTTGCTTGATAAATAAAAGATGCGACACCGTTTCAGTGTTATACTGTCGATAATTATTCTCGTTCCGCTTTTGTGTTGAACCGAGCAATCCAATTTTCTCGTAATAGCGAATTGTATCTTTGGACAGCCCTGTTTTCTGCGACAGTTCACCAATTAGCATTTTGCATCAACTTTCTACTTGACATTGGAGTATACTCCAACCTTTATCATCATTTTAGCGATTGAGTTGAAAGTCTGAACAGTATGCAAATAAGCAATACAACGTACACAGCCACCCCATTAGCTGGAAAAATTGCTCTTGTGACAGGAGCATCACGGGGAATTGGACAGGGGATCGCAGAACGCTTAGGACGAGCGGGAGCGACGGTCGTTGTCAATTACGCAGGGAGTCAAGAAGATGCAAATAAAGTAGTAGCAACGATTCAGTCGTTCGGGAGCAACGCGATCGCCCTTCAAGCCAACATGGGCAAAGTGGAGGAGATCCGCCGCTTATTTCAAGAAACAATCGATCGGTGTGGACAACTGGATATTTTGGTTAACAATGCAGGGATCGGTAGCATGGCTGCGATCGCAGACGTGACCGAGGAAGAATACAATCGAGTTTTTGATGTCAATGTACGAGGTGTTTTGTTTGCAATGCAGGAGGCAGCACGTCGGATGAATCAAAATGGCAGAATTGTGACAATTTCTTCTTCGACGACGCTTTATCCCGATCCAGGAGTAGCCGTTTACGCAGCAAGTAAAGCAGCGATCGAACTGTTGACACAGGTACTTGCTAAAGAGGTAGGTAATCGTGGAATCACGGTAAATACGATTATGCCAGGTCCAACGGTTCCTGGAATGTTCGCCAATCTCCCACCAGAAGTACAACAACAAGCTGCTGCCAGTTCACCTTTCAACCGACTGGGCACACCTCAGGACATTGCTAATATTATTGCATTTCTAGTGAGTGAAGAAGCTCGCTGGCTGACGGGGCAAGACATTTGTGCAAACGGTGGAGCAAGAATTTGACTGTTCTGCAAATAACACGGTCAAACAACCAAATCTAGAAAACTGGAGCGTCAACAATTGGACGATCGCACAGGGCAATGTCATACCTGGAGAAATTGTTTCTAGAGCTTTAACCATACTTGTATACTTGTTCGTTTCTGAAGTGCAAATAATTCAGAATTTACATCATTGGAGGAATCTTCACCTTAGCTCAATATATAAATAAAAGGTGCGTTGAATTTGCATATACATTTCTCAACTTAAACCTTTAACGTCAAATGGAAAGAATGTTTGATGAAATGTTAGGTTTAAATCATGAAATTCTATCAAATAGGATACATCCAATTGAAATTAAAGATACAAATGAATACTTAATTTTACGTGCTGAAATTCCTGGAGTTGAAGACAAAGACTTGGAAGTTCAAGTAGCACGATAGGCAATTTTTATTGCTGGGGAAACTCAATATGAAAACAAAGTAGAAGATCGGGGTTACTGGCGTTCAGAGTTACGTCATGGTAAATTCCAACGCTTGATTCCCCTCCCTGTTCCAGTTAAGAATGAGGAAGTCAAAGCCGAATTCAAAAATGGAATTTTAACATTGATACTACCTAAGGTGGATGAAGTCAAATATAAAGCAGTAAAAATCAACTTAGCAGAGGATAAAAAGTTACCAACTTCAGCCTCTGGTCAGACTATAGATGTTCCTGTTCAAAAAGCTTGAGGCTTCATTAAAAGAGAGATGGCTTGCGATCGCGTGACAACAACCCCGTTTCCGCTTACATAGCAATAAACCTGCACCAAGAGCCGCTAACGTACCCGGTATTAAATCTGATTCCGGAACTGCTACGATCTTACCCGAACCGCTAATTGTGTTGGTAAAAGCACCAAAATCAGTGGCTCTACGACCGGTTGTGACTAAAAAGTAATTTTGTTGAGCGGTCAGTTCTCGGCTGAACGCAGGGCTTCCGTCATTAGGAGTCGTAATTGTGACGAAATTCTTCGGATTGTATATATAAATGTCATCCAAGATATTAACCACGACCCTCGAGTAACAGATTTATATGACCCAAGAAAACTTGTGGTTGGTATGAATGTCTTAAATTGGACTTTATGGTATGCCCAAAATAAAGTTATTCTTGGCTGTGAAGTTAAGGTTATAGAAGACTGGCAATACAATGTTTGGAGGAAAGAGATAAATACTGAAACACAGTATATACCATAGTAAATAATATGACAAAAAATGGGTTGTACAAAAAACGTGCTTCGCAATTCCGTGTGCGCGACCAATAAAAAGTGCGATCGCTTACAAAAATCTCTCAAAATTAGCTAAATTTTGATGTCATAAAAAATGGCGATGGACTCACCCATGCTGGAGGCGATCGCGAATAATTCTTCTAAATTTTTATCATTAAAATTGCTGTATTATAATGTGTGTTTTTATACTTTTTTACTGATTTAGCAACACTGTAAATTACTCTTGTGGCTTATAAAAGCAGGCTTTGAGAGCATATCGAATCTCAGTGACATTTGGTGCAATATGTGGCACCATATCTTCCTACAGATAGACCTAATTCATTTACTGAAACACAAACAATAATCAATATTATTATTTAATCTTTAAGAAAAAATTAAATATCTTGAAAATGACAAGCATTAAGTTTAGTATATTAAGCTCTAAAGCTAGCGAAAGCTAGTTGTATGTGTCAGTTAAAATTATCGGGGGCAAGAAAGTTATGCAAGTTAGTGCTCGTAATTCTCTGAAAGCAACTGTCAAGAAAGTTGTTGAAGGATCTGTTAACACTGAGGTCATTTTAGAAGTGGCTCCTGGAGTAGAAGTGACAGCAATTATTACAAAGTCATCAGCAGAGAAACTGCAATTGGCTGAAGGTAAGCAAGCATACGCTATCGTCAAATCTTCGGATGTTATGGTTGCTATTGATTAATAGCTCGTAATTCCTAAATTTACCGTTACTAGCCCCACCATAACCCTCCCCGATGGATTGGCTATCCATTGTCCGGATCTTTCTCAATATTTATGAGAGTAACCACTCACGTTTTTTCTAACCCTGATTGGTTCGTCGTTCATTCTCAATAAACATGGATTTTTCGCGAGAATAATAAGTGTCATTTTGTCAAGACTGCTGACAATCTCAGCGTCCAGAATGCAGTTTAGGCAAGTGTTTTAAGATTGTAAAGAAAGATGTGACTGATGCATAGGATGGATTGGGGAGGGAACTAAATTTCTTGTATCCCCCCTTTACAAGGGGGAGCCACTGCGTTGGGCGGGTTTCCCGACTTATAGCAAGTGGTGAGTCCACCCTTGTAGGCGGGTCTCCTGCCGTAGAGGAGTGGCGAACCCGTAAGGGCGTGGATTAAGGGGAATCAATACAAATTGTGTGTACACCGTAGCTTTTCAAGAGGGGATAAAGAGGGGTTAATCTGTGCAAATGCTAGGTTTTTGTGTCACCTACTGAATATTCGTTGATTCAGAGGTAATCCATTGCAACTCCAACCACAACTGGGGATTATCGTGCTTCAGCCTTGATTTAGGGTCTTGCAGCAAGCGTGTTGCGTTTAAACAGACAACCTCAGCCAGCCCCATATATTTTGCGACTTGTCGAAGTACGGAGATTTGTGCCTTAACAGCTAAGAACACGTTATTTGGACAATAGATCGCAATGTAAGGTAAAAAGTGTGTGTGTGATTGTCCCCAAAAAGATCGGACAAGTTGCACGGAACAGTATTTGAGTAATGTCCGTACTTCTGGAAAAGATTGATTGACAATTGTGATGAATTCTCCTATGAGTTCTTGCTCATACCAACTTGAGTTCGTTAGTGTATATGCCATACTGAATATGTGGGTCAAAAATTGTCAGAACGTTTGTTTTTAGTGGTTAGCGAGATTCGACTACTAATGACTAACCAGTGAATACCAACCTGTTTTAGCGAATGTAGAGTATCTACCCAAGCCTAAAGTCAACAGAAGAAAATTTTGGTTGGTATATCTTAACAGAAGACATAACCAGCCCCCTAAACTCTATCAAAACTGAATTATTTTCACAAAACTGTATCAATGGCATCATTATACCAATAATATTGGTATAATGAACTGGCTTGATTTTCACCAACTTTACTGGTAATTTATAAAAGCACGCGAAAATATTGATGTATATTACGCGACAACGCTAAGAATCAAATCAAAAGCGTTAGAAGGCTATAGCACCCCTTGTAAAACCTACAAAGCAAATAAGCCTATATGTTTAGCTCAAATAATATCGGTAAGTATTTACTTGTCACCTCTGTATTAACTTGTATTTCCAGTGTTGCGCCTACTGGGGCTTTCGCTGTAACATTCGCGAGTCAGTCTGAACCTCAAACAATTACCTTATATGGAGCCGGAAGCTTGAGAGGTGCTTTGTCAGACGTTGCTAACTCCTTCTCACAAGAGTACAAAAATCCTGTCATAACAGAATTTGGTCCTTCTGGAACTCTACGAGAACGTATAGAAAACGGAGAAAAGCCTGATGTATTTGCCAGTGCTGATATTGGGAACCCGCAAAAATTGTACGAACAAGGCTTGAGCAGTCCCGTTGTTAACTTTACCAGCAACCGCATGACTGTAGTTGTTCGACCTGGATTATCAGTCACATCAGAAAATATTGTTGATACGCTCTTAGACCCCAATACTAAACTAGGGACTTCAACACCCATATCCGATCCTTCTGGCGACTACGCACAGGAAATATTCCAGAAAATCGATAAATTAAAACCAGGAAGCTTTCAAACGCTTGATGCAAAAGCTTTACGTTTGGTAGGTGGACCGAGTTCTCCACCAGTTCCAAATGGAAAAAACAGTCTTGTGTACTTTCTTGAAGAGACTCAGCAAGCAGATGTCTTTTTGTCCTACTATACTAGCGCACTCGCCGCACTTGAAGTCTCTCCTAATTTACAAGTGATAGAACTACCTGATAACTTAGCAATCAAAGCCGATTATGGTTTAACTGTTTTGAAAGGTGCTAATCCTGATGGTACAAAACTCGCTGAATATATTCTTTCACCTACAGGACAAAAGATTCTAGCAAAGTACGGCTTTAGTGCGCCTTCTCGCTCAACTAAAGTTCCCGAACACCAAAGCATAAGTATTTTTCTTGCAGCTAGTGTTGCGTTGTTACTCAAGAAAAAGTTGAAATCTTCTACATCAGTTGTCAAGCCTTAGTTTTACCTGTTAGGAACTCCAGCAATCAATAGCCAGAGTTCCACTTTAGTAGCCAACCTTGACAGCAAAAAACACCCTAATCAACGGAAATCATTACATCTGAAGCTTTGATGATAGCGTAAGCTTGTTTTCCTTGTTGGAGTCCTAACGTTTCTGCTGAAGTTTTTGTGATAACTGCAGTTATCTCAACTCCTGATGCAATTTCTAACTCTACCTCGTCATTGACAGCGCCAGTGATAATTTTTTTGACAGTGCCTTTGAAAGCATTACGAGCACTAATTTCCATATTCTGACACTCCCTGATTGTTTTTAACTTTATGTATACTACCAACTGTCTAGTTACGTAATTATCTCCTTTAGGAAAGATGCGATCAGATATCACTCTTGAAAGTATTTTATTGCCCTTCAGTATTTCATTACCAAAAATACTGGTATTTTTATTGAGACATAATATAGTACTAAATATACGGTTAAGACTCATATAAAATTTATACCAAGTTTGTCTAACTACCGAGCGTTCAAATCTCTTCGTTGTTCGGTACGTCTCCCTATCAATCCTAACGTCAAGTCTTCAACCAGACCTCTGTCTTTAAATTTACTCACTAGCGGCGTAGTCCGCTAGTTAGAGGCTCATATCTTGCACTATCTCTTTATTGCAAAAATAAAAGCCCAAAAAGCTTATTATTTCGTAGGGTAGACAGTGCCCACCACCTCCTTGTTGAGAAGGTGCAAGATGTCAGTTTACGAGTTTTGGGTGAATCTACTACTTCAGTTCAGAACCACATAGATCGGCATCGTTAACAGCTATTAGCATAGGTGCTGCTCTCAAGCATAAATTTAAAAAGCAGCAAGTGTAGATAAGCTAAAACACATTTAGTTTGCCAGAACAATTTTTTGAAACAATGAGTGGGATGGGAGTCCTACCCGTCCTATCTCAAATTAATAGACCAGGTGGAGTGGGATGGGCGTCCTCGCCTGCTCTCTAATGAAATACGCAAAACCTTGCATAATGTCATTAAAATTTACCAAAATTGTTGGTAAATTGCTACAATTGATACAGTTTTGGTCATTGATTTCAGCTTTTATGGTTACGGGGCAATTGGTATTTCCTCATTGAGAGTATACCAACCGCTTTTGTAAATCCTCAATTAATTTTAGGATTAGGCGAAAACTCTGCGAAGAAGGAAAAACTAAGTCTTCCACGCTTTCGATGAATATTGGATCGCTCAGAACAGCAACTGTAAAAGCAAGTCGTCTTTTATTAAGACTTCATCACCATTTTCACTCCAAACCATTATCAGTAGCGCCAGATCCGCTCACTTGGTTCGAGGTTATAGGTTACACTGTTCTGTTGGAATCGGATGTCAACTCTGTTGTACATTGCGTAGAACGCAGCAGTCTAACTGAAGTCGTTTTACGACATCGCCTACGCGACGCCTTGACGCGAATTAACCCTAAAGTTCCATTGAGTGCGATTGAAGCAGTTATCTCTCAGGTTATTTGCACCGAGAATCGTAACTTCTTTGAAAAAAATCGCCTTTTTCACAAACTGCTAACCGAAGGAGTTGATGTTACATACTACAAGGGCGATCGCACGGTTCGCAATAAGGTATGGCTGGTGGATATGTCCAATCCGCTCTCTAATGACTGGCTAGTGATGCATCCATTGACTGTTACTGACGCTAACCATATCTACTGTTTGGATGTTGTTGTCTTTATCAATGGGTTGCCGTTAGCAATTGTAACAGGGAGCCACTCACGCCAGAAAAACGCCACTCTTAAGGATGCTTATCTGCAACTTCAAACTTATAAACAACAAATTCCATATTTTTTTTCCTACAATGTATTCCAAGTGATTTGTTGTGGCGATCGCGCAAAAGTTGGAACACTAACCTCTGATTGGAAAGAGTTTTTCCCTTGGCGCACAATTGATGGCGAAGATTTACCACAGAACGGAGAAACAGAACTAGAAGTGCTGATTCAAGGTATTTTTGACAAACGACGGTTTCTCTCACTCATCAAGTACTTTATGATATTTGACAACAACGGTAACAGCAAACACTTGCTTCGTTACCCTTTTTGTACAATGCCGTACTTAAAATAATCTGTAAGTAGTTAGTGGATAGTAGTTAGTTGTTCTACTTAGCAGTCGCGATGAAAAAATTTTCTTATCCCTACTCCCTACTCCTTATATTGAGACTCTTGGTTGATGGCAACTGAAGGCGAGAAATCAGTACACTGGAGTAAGTAGCCCAGCTGGGATTAATGTCCGGAAAATCAATGACTCAACAACCTGCTAGAATCTGTATCCTTGGAGGAGGCTTTGGCGGTCTCTACACTGCACTGCGCTTGAGTGAATTGCCTTGGGAAAATTCACAAAAGCCGGAAATTGTTCTGGTAGATCGAAGCGATCGCTTCCTCTTTTCTCCCCTTCTTTACGAATTGTTAACTGGGGAATTGCAAACTTGGGAAATTGCCCCACCATTTGAAGAACTTTTACAAGGCACAGGTGTACGGTTTTGTCAAAGTATTGTGTCAGGAATTGATATAGACCAGCGAAGCGTGCATCTACATGATGGGCCAGAATTATCATACGATCGCCTGTTACTAGCATTAGGTGGCGAAACACCCTTAGATATAGTTCCCGGAGCAACATCTTACGCCTACCCCTTCCGCAGTATTACAGACGTCTATCGTTTAGAAGAACGTCTGCGAGTGCTAGAAGAATCAGAGACAGACAAAATCAGAGTAGCAATTGTTGGTGGTGGATATAGCGGTGTAGAACTAGCTTGCAAACTAGCAGATAGACTTGGGGAGAGAGGAAGATTTCGACTGATTGAAATCAGCGACCAGATTTTGAGAACTTCGCCAGAATTTAACAGACAAGCAGCAACCAAAGCCTTAGAAAAACGGGGAGTATTTCTCGATTTAGAAACCAAGGTAGAATCTATCGGACTAGATAGCATTTCCTTAGAGTACAAAAATCAGATTGACACCATTCCCGTAGACTTAGTAATTTGGACGGTAGGAACGAGAGTCTCACCCGTGGTGAGAAATTTACCAGTAAAACAAAACCAACGCGGTCAAATTAGTGTGACATCAACTCTTCAAGTGGAAGACCATGCCGAAATTTTTGCCGTAGGAGATTTAGCAGATTGCCGTGATGCAGACGGACAGCAAGTTCCTGCAACAGCCCAAGCAGCTTTTCAACAAGCTGATTATACTGCATGGAATATCTGGGGAACCTTAACCAATCGTCCTTTACTCCCCTTCCGCTACCAATACTTAGGTGAGATGATGACATTAGGGATAGACAATGCAACACTCACAGGATTGGGAGTCAAGTTAGATGGTTCCCTAGCATATGTTGCTCGTCGTCTTGCCTATCTTTATCGAATGCCAACCTTGGATCAAAAATTTAAAGTTGGTTTTAATTGGCTCGCTCGTCCTATTATAGAAACACTCATAAAAAGCAGTTAGTGCTAATTGCTAATTGCTAAGAAGCTAATTGCTAATTGGTTGATATGGAAAGACCGAAAGTTATCTTTTTGGATGCTGTTGGCACTCTCTTTGGTGTTAAAGGAAGCGTGGGCGAAGTTTATAGTCAAATAGCGCAAGAGTTTGGAGTGGAAGTGCCATCTGAAATTTTGAACAAAGCATTTATCCAAAGCTTTAAAACTTCCCCACCTCCTATCTTTCCAGGTGCAGAACCACAAGATATTCCTCAATACGAGTTTGAGTGGTGGTATAACATCGCTCGAAATACCTTTGAAAAAGCAGGCGTTTTAGAAAAATTTACTGATTTCTCTACTTTTTTTAGCGAAGTTTACATCCACTTTGGAACAGCAGAACCGTGGATTGTTTATCCTGATGTTCTGCCTGCCTTAACAAAATGGCGACGACTGGGAATAGAACTAGGTATACTATCTAATTTTGATTCCCGAATTTATTCGGTATTACAAGATTTGGAACTTAGAGAGTTTTTTGGCTCGATTACCATTTCTACCCAAGCTGGTGCTGCTAAACCAAACCCTGAAATTTTTACAACTGCCTTAAAAAAACATGACTGTTCGCCTGAAGCCGCATGGCATATTGGCGATAGTGTTGCAGAGGACTACCACGGGGCTAAAAAAGCTGGTATTCGGGGAATTTGGATAAATAGGAAGAATCAGTGACCAGTGACCCTTACGGGTTCGCCAGTCGCCTACGGCGGGAGACCCGCCTGCAGCGCTGGACTCACCAGTGACCAGTGACCAGTGGTCACTATCCACTAACTCTTACGCAATCTGCTTGGCTTCATCTTCAAGCAAGCGAATGAGATTTAGATCTCCTTGTTCTCGAGCAACTTGCAGGCGATGTTCTAAATTACGACGAATATTGGTGAGATGCGCTTTGGCTATCTCATTTCCACATTTGTTCGCGCTGCCAGATTCTACCACACTGGCAACTTTGCTTCGCTGCTTGGACAGCATCATCAATTCTACGTCTAATGGATCGCCAATAGCATAAGCTACACCACGATACTTCAACTCAGCTACCGGTTGTGTCTGAGGAATGTGTCTTGGGTAATGGCGCGTCCAAGTTTGACCCCGATACATCCCTCTAGTTTCGCTTGCGGTGACTTCGGGATTTAGGGGATTGTGTTCATATTTAGTACCACGATATGTGAGTTTCATCTGTCTCGCCTCGAATCGAAATGAATTGTTGGAGTCGTTGGATAAAATGAGGCGCGTTCCTTGGGGATATTTCCCTACTTCCGTCTCCACAAGATATCGCGCTGAAAAATTGGTTTTCCAACGTCTTGTGAAGATGAACGATTTATTTCTGTATTCATTGTAACCGTTTTTTTGATAAATTGGCAAATCATGACAAAAAATTATAGAAATATCTTATTTATGTCTTAAGTCGTATAAGATATCTCTAGCCATCTTTCTAAAGGTACAAGGGACTTCCAGATAAACAATCTTTTAACATTTCTTATGTAAAATTTCTTGTGGTGCGGGCTTCTAGCCCGCCGCTTATACAGGACAGGCGAGGACGCCCATCCCACAAGAACTTATACAGGACAGGCGAGGACGCCCATCCCACAATTTCAAGGAGTTCATCTATCTTTGACTACCTTTAATTTTTGTAAACTACTATCTGTACATCCACTAATAAAACCGCCTGTTCTCTGGATCTGTTGCAGATAATCTAAAGCTGCTGTGGTAATGATTTCTCCTGGCATCAAAACAGGAATTCCTGGAGGGTAAGGACACACAATTTCGGCACAAATTCTTTCTGTGGTTTCTTTTAACGGTAAAGTTTCTGTTGCTGCAAAGAAAGCCTCACGAGGTGAAAGACACAAAGAATCATCGAAGTATTTTAATTCGGACGATCTAACAAAATCATCAATTCTACTCCCTATTCCCAACCCCCTACTCCCCATCTTTAAGGAAAGAGTTGTGAAGGCTTGCACTAATTTATCTATATCTTCTTGGGTATTTCCTAAACTAATAATAAATGTGAGATGTTGCAGGGATGCAAATTCAGCAGTCACGCCTAGCTTGTCGTTGAGAATTTCTTCCGCTTCAAAGCCAGTTAAACCTAAACTAGATATGGTCACGGTTAAGCGTGTTTTGTCTAGAGCAATCGCTCCTGGAAAAGCAGGGTTGGGAGAAATTTCTAAAACTGACAATCCGGGAATTTGACTGATGCGGCTTCTAGCATTTTCTGCTAGTTCTAATGTCCGCGACATTAACTCTTTGCCCTGTAGTGCCATTTGTTGACGGGCTGCATCAAGAGAGGCTAGGAGTATATAACTGGGGCTAGTGGATTGCACGAGTTGTAACGCTTTGCTCACTCGGTCGGGATCTATCCTGTTACCTTGAAGGTGCAGCATAGATGCTTGTGTCATTGCACCGAGGACTTTATGTGTGGATTGTACCGTTAAATCCGCACCAGCTGCTAGGGCTGGGGTGGGAAGTTGGGTATGAAAGGCAAAGTGTGCGCCGTGGGCTTCATCGACAAGTAGGGGAATGTTATGTTGATGGGCAAGGGCTGCGATCGCTCCCACATCTCCACAAACACCGTAGTATGTCGGGTATACCATAAAGACTGCCTTGGCGTCTGGATGTTGTTGTAATGCTGCTTGTACGGCGTTGGGGGTAATGCTGTGGGCAATATCTAAAACGGCGTCGTATTCTGGGTAAACAAAAATGGGGATTGCACCAGAGAGAATTAAGCCTGCGATCGCAGAGGAATGAACGTTGCGAGGTAGAATAATTTTGTCTCCGGTTCCACAGGTAGCCAAAATAGCGGCTTCGATACCACAAGTAGAGCCATTCACCAGAAAGCAAGTTTGTGAAGCACCAAATGTTTCTGCAGCTAGTTGTTGCGCTTGGTAGATAACGCCACTAGGTGAAAAAAGATTATCGAGTTCTGTAAGTTCTGGCAAATCGGTGCGAAAGACAAATTGACCGAAAACATCAGTTAATAATGAAGAAATTCCCCGTCCTCGCTTGTGTCCTGGGGTGTAAAAGGGAGCATGAGGACGTTCTGCACAAGCTTTTAAAGTATCTAGCAGGGGTGTTTGATTGCGATCGAGCATAGCTGGGCAGATATGTTTTTAGGAAGATGTCAATAGCATCTAATATAACTAGGTTGGGAATAAGCAATAGAATATCAACAAAGACAATTATGGTTTATCCCGATCCCGGACCATTACCAAACGTTCCCCTGACTCCCGATCCAGTACCCCAACCAATACCGGGACCAGTTCCAGAACCAATACCCAGTCCCGCACCCGAACCAGTACCCGCACCAGCACCGGAACCAGTACCAGCGCCCATTCCTCAGCCAGTACCCGGACCAATTCCCCAAACAGTTCCCGGTCCTGTATAGTAGCTAAGCTACTATAATTTAGAATCCCAAATCTAAAACCCAAAATCTAAAATGCTACGAGCCGGAATTGTCGGACTCCCGAACGTTGGAAAATCGACTTTATTTAATGCCGTGGTTGCTAATGCTAAAGCAGAAGCAGCCAATTTTCCCTTTTGTACCATTGAACCGAATGTCGGCGTTGTTGCTGTACCAGATGAACGGTTAGATGTTTTAGCAAAAATTTCCTCCTCAAAACAAATCGTTCCGGCGCGTGTAGAGTTTGTAGATATTGCCGGTTTGGTTAAAGGTGCTAGCCAGGGCGAGGGACTGGGTAACCAATTTTTGTCTCACATTCGACAAGTGGATGCGATCGTTCATGTGGTACGTTGTTTTGAAAATGACGACATTATCCACGTTGCTGGTTCAGTCGATCCCGTGCGGGACATTGAAACTATCACTTTGGAACTTGGGTTAGCTGACTTGGCTCAAGTTGAACGGCGGATAGAACGCACCCGCAAACAAGCGAGGACTAGCAAGGAAGGACAAATTGAATTAGCATTGCTGGAAAAAATAGCGGTTGCATTAAATGAAGGAAAATCAGCAAGACAGGTGAGTTTAACTGAAGAAGAAGCCGAGATAGTTAAACCACTGGAATTACTAACTGCAAAACCCATTATTTATGCTGCCAACGTGTCAGAAGATGATCTTTCCACAGGTAATGAATATGTAGAAAGAGTGCGGCAAGTTGCAGCCCAGGAAAACGCACAAGTTGTGGTTGTTTCTGCTCAAGTAGAATCAGAATTGATAGAGTTACCAGAAGAAGAAAGAGCGGAATTCTTGGCATCTTTGGGAGTAGAAGAAGGCGGTTTAAAATCGTTAATTCGTGCTACTTATACTTTGTTAGGTTTGCGGACTTACTTCACAACTGGAGAAAAAGAAACTCGTGCTTGGACAATTACAGCAGGGATGTCAGCACCGCAAGCAGCAGGTGTCATTCACAGCGATTTTGAACGCGGATTTATTCGTGCAGAAACAGTTGCTTATAAAGATTTGGTAGCATCTGGCTCGATGAATGGTGCGAAGGAAAAGGGTTTAGTTCGCAGTGAAGGAAAAGAGTACACCGTTCAAGAAGGCGATGTTCTGTTGTTCCGTTTTAACGTCTAAGTTACAGTGACCAGTAATCAGTGACCAGTGACCAGTAACCAATGACCACTTGACCAGCAATCGGTAACCTCAATCTCGTTCCCAGGCTCCGCCTGGGAATACCTTCCAGTATGCTCAGGAACAAATTCAACACAGGCTGTCCACACACCACCAATGCCACCCAAGGAGGCTCGTTGCGAGAGTTTTCCTTGTAGCCTTTTTAAGGGGGATAATGGGGGATCTCTAATTACAGTTCATAAGAATGGTGGGCTACAGTACTTAGAATCTTTCACAAATTATTCATAATTCCTATATATGATACAGGATAAAAACTAAAGAAAATTCCTAGAAATTAAATAGTAGTCTGTCCTACAGCAGGAGATTGTTTATGATTTAAAAAATAATGCAGAGGTTTAATTGGTACAAATTGTTGATTGTAATGTCTGAAGCAGTTTCTACCTTCTGCTTTCGCTTGATACAGTGACTTATCAGCCATAGCAATCAGTTCTTCATAACTAGAGTGTTCGCTAGGAATTTCTGTCGCAACTCCAGCGCTTATAGTGACGCGAGCGCTCACTTTTGAATTAATATGGGGAATATTTAATGTTTGAATGGCAGAACAAATTATTGCAGCAACATGGGCAGAACCAGAAGCACTTGTATTGGGTAAGATGACAGCGAATTCTTCACCTCCATAACGAGCCACTAAATCGGTAGAACGCTTCGCTTCACTTTTAATAAATTGGGCAACTTCATAGAGACATCGATCGCCTGTTTGAGGACCGTAAGTATCATTGTAGGATTTGAAAAAGTCTACGTCACAGAGAATGAGAGATAAGGGTAACCGTTCTCGCATCATACTCCGCCATACCTGTTTCAGATGCTCCTCAAAATGGCGGCGATTAGCAACTTGCGTTAATTCATCAGTAGAGGCAGATCGTTGCAATTCTTGGTTAGCCATTTCTAGCTTTTGATGAAGCTGAGATTGTTCGAGGGACTTTTTCACTCGTTGGCGCATAACAGCCAAATGAATTGGTTTAGTGATATAGTCACTAGCACCTGCTTCAAAAGCGCGATCCACTGATGTTTGGTCTTCAAGTCCCGTAATCATTAAAATAGGAATGTGCTGCCAATCAGGAATTATTCGTAACTGAGAACAACACTTAAAGCCATTCATCCCCGTCATCATGGCATCAAGAAGCACAACATCAGGACGCAGAGTTTGACACAATGCGATCGCTTCTTCTCCATTTTGGGCTTCGCTTATCCAATATCCCTCCTTTTCCAAGCAGAACCGGAGTTGCATCCGAATAAAAGAATCATCATCAACGATAAGAATAAGAAAAGGGTCTTTTAAAGAATTTATTCTCATTTTGTCACCTTTTTTAGTTGTATTTGTAAAAAAATTGTCAAGAGCTTACTATACGTTACCCTTTTTTCTACTTTTTTTAACAATTTGTTTAAGTATAAATTAATACTAATATATATTGTTTTTTCAGTATTATTACTAAAGAAAAAGGAGGGATTACGTACTCTACTTGTATTTCATAAATTAAATAGAAGTACTGTATTTACTCATCAACACAATCTGTTTTCCGAAAATTTAGTGTAAATATTTGAAGAAATTTTGAAGTTTGCCGGATTTAACATTTTTACATACACGCTTGCTACTCGTATATTTACACTTTATAAAGAAATTAAAGATACTATTATGTACTTATTTCTTAGCAAATAACTACGTAAAGAATAATTACATTTGTCTGTAAATGCTACACATTCGCTTAACCATAATTTATATGAAATCATGGCGATCGATTAACAAAGTCGGAAGAGAATGGAACAACATCGGAAGTCAACGGTCATAGTTACGGGTGCCTCCTCCGGAATCGGTTTGCAAGCTGCAAAAGTTCTTTCCCAATCCGGGCAATGGCATGTGGTGATGGCTTGCCGGGATTGCTCCAAGGCACAAAAAGCTGCCCAATCTGTGGGTATGTCTCAAGATAGCTACACAATCTTGCAGGTGGACTTAGCATCCTTAGAAAGTGTTAGGCAATTCGTGAAGAACTTCAGGCAAAGCGGAAGATCTTTAGATGCGTTGGTGTGTAACGCGGCAATTTATATGCCTTTGTTAAAAGAACCGAAGCGAAGCCCGGAAGGATATGAATTAAGCGTTGCTACCAATCACTTGGGGCATTTCCTCATGTGTAACCTCTTCTTAGAAGATTTAAAAAATTCTCCATCTTCGGAACCAAGGTTAGTAATTTTGGGAACTGTAACGCACAATCCCAAAGAGTTGGGAGGAAAAATTCCCCCACGTCCGGACTTAGGAGAACTCAAGGGATTTGCAGAAGGATTTAAAGAACCAATCTCAATGATTGACGGGAAAAAGTTTAACTCTGTCAAGGCTTACAAAGACAGTAAGGTTTGCAACATCTTGACTATGAGAGAATTGCATCGGCGATATCATAAGTCACACGGCATCACCTTTAGTTCTCTCTATCCTGGGTGCGTAGCAACATCGGCGCTGTTCCGCGATCACTATCCCTTATTTCAAAAACTTTTCCCAGTTTTCCAAAAGAATATTACTGGTGGCTTTGTCTCTGAAGAGGAAGCAGGTAAGAGAGTTGCAGAAGTTGTGGCTTCTCCTGCATACAACCAATCTGGTGCTTATTGGAGTTGGGGAAATCGACAAAAGAAGGATGGTAAGTCCTTTGTTCAAGAAGTTTCGCCGGAAGCAAGCGATGAGGAGAAATCGCAGGGTCTGTGGGAACTGAGCGCAAAGTTGGTTGGGCTTGCTTAGCAGATTAACGGAAGTCAGCGATTTCTAAGAAATCATCCATCTTGTGGGATGGGCGTCCTCGCCCGTCCTATACTAATGGCGGGCTAGAAGCCCGCACCACAAGAGAAAATTGTTTTTGGAGAGTTTAAGGGATTT
>NZ_BAACAP010000110.1:0-22459 GCF_045865695.1 Scytonema hankhaensis NUACC26 | reverse complement strand
TCAGCTTGAGGGTTCCAACCGAAAAGAAAAGCATTACGGTCAACACCGTTGTACTCTGTAGCAACTGGTGGTAAATCGGTAGCAGGACGAGTTTCCATTTTTTAACTCCTCTTAATTTTCTTTTGCCATTACTTACAGCTTTAATGTAGCTACTTAAAACTTTCCTGCTTTCTGTCAATGGGAACAAACTATGCCCATCTCTCTCGGACGATTGTAATGGCTGTATTTTTTAGTTAAATCCACCTACAGAGAGTGCAAAAAAAAGTAATTATAAATAAATGTAACAAGGATGACATAATATGAAATTATTTTCCTCAAACCCTCTTTGTCAATCTGAGATTTTTCTGATTGGGCAAGTCAAAACTTGCTTGAATTAATAACAAGGCATTTTTATAGGACGATACTAGCTACATATAGCAATCCTGTCTAATTTAGGGATTTTTAAGAAATAAATCATCCATCTTGTGGGACGGGCGAGGACGCCCGTCTTATACTAGTGGCGGGCAGGACGCCCGCACCACAAGAAAAAAAGGGAGTAGCAATCCTGTCTAATTTATAAAAAGTCGGGGATCTAAGTTTTCAGAAATGATTTAGGATGGCTATACAAACTACTTTCATAATTATTTGTTGGCAGAAATTTGATTGATTCTTCAAATACAATACTCGAAAGTAGATAATTCACTGGTTAGGTGGTTACTGGTCACTGTAGCTTCTACCTCTCGCTGTAGCAAGTTTTCAAACTTTGGAGGGATGCTTAAAACCTTGAATTCCAGGATTCTATTCGTACAGAGTTGGGTATTACAATATTAGTTTTAATTTTATTAGTCTCCACTAACTTGAGCTATACGAGGAAGGAATTAAAATGTTTCATAGTACGAATGTAGTACTGGCACTGTACAAGTCATTCTTTTGGGTGGCGCAGGAGCCAGTTATTAATCAGCCAGAAGCGGCATTTGGACCGCGATTTTTTTTCGTGCTAGTCTCTGGCGTCATCCTGGCTTTTGCCCTACAACTGGTTTTAACAAACCTTTCTGTTGCAGCTGGTATTTCCTACTTGGGTCGTTCCTCTGACTCGGATGGGAATAAAGATAGCGGTGAGGTGGGAAGTGTAGGTGGTACCATTCGCAAAATTGGGACAGCCGTGGGTCTGTGGACAGTGATTTCTGTCACAACTGCTCTCGCCATTGCTTGTTTCCTAGCGGTGAAGTTGAGTCTTCTGGCTTTAACTCCGGTGTTAGGAGCAATTCTTGGTTTAGTTATTTGGGGAGCATACTTTTTACTGTTGGTATGGGTGAGTTCAACCACAGTTGGGTCTTTAGTTGGCTCTTTAATGAATGCAGCCACCTCGGGCTTACAGTCAATAGTAGGAACTGCAACTGCTGCTTTGGGAGCGAAGGCTGTTAATCAGCAAGTTGTATCAACTGCTGAAGCGGCGGCGGCGGCGGTGCGTCGGGAGTTGGGTAGCGCTATTGACCCTGCCACTCTGCGCGATAAAATAGAAGACTATTTAGATATGGTGCGCCCTCCAGAACTAGATTTATCCAAAATTCGCTCGGAATTTGAAAATCTACTGAGAGACCCGCAATTACTCGCGCTCGCAGGTGGTACAGCAGCAGGCGGTGCAGCACTCCGCAATATCGATCGCCAAAAATTTGTCGAATTAGTTAGCAGCCGTACTGACTTATCCAAACGGGATGTTAATCGTATTGCTGACACATTATATAGCGTTTGGCAACAAGCAGTAGGTCAACAACAACCAATAAAAGATCGTTTTAGCGAGTTAGCAGACTATCTCAAATCCCTACCACCAGGACAAAGCAAGACTGATGAACTCAATGCCAAGCTAGATCGGTTGATGGAAGAAATGCGTTCTACAAAAGACGCAAACCAAAGGGCAACTCAAGAAACTGCCCCCGGTCCGATTCAGAGGACAATTCAGCAGGCAGTAACAGCACTGACTGGCGTTGTTATGGGACGTGCAGATTTATCCGATATAGATGTAGAAAAAATTCTAGGTGCTCTTACCACTGCTAAAGATAAAGTATCCGAACAAGCGGATAAATTAGGTTTGCCCACACCAAAGCAGCCTTATAGCCCCATTCGTGCTGATATAGAAAATTACCTCCACAACACTTATACTTGGCAATTGAGTTCCGATAGAGTTGCTCAAGAGTTTCGCAATGTCATTTACGATGCAGCCGCCGATCCGGGAACCGTGCGGCGAGAGTTGGAGCAAATTTCTCGTGGCGATTTCGTTAATATATTGCAACAGCGCGGTTTGCTGACCCAAGCAGAAATTCAACGTATTTGCGATCGCTTAGAAGCAGTCCGCCAAGAAACCATCGTTGCAGTGACTGCCGAAGAAGAAAGAGAGATAGTACAAGACTTGCAACGTCGGGTAGAAAGCTATCTCCTCGTGACTCCTAAGTCAGAATTAACTGCAGAAGGTATCCAGAGGGATTTCAAACCTCTGTTGGAAGATCCAGATGCCGACCATGAAACTCTCTCGCGACGACTCGCTCAATTCGATCGCCAGGAATTGCGGGAAACTCTTTTGGAGCGGAATGACATTTACCCAGAAGAAGCAGACGCAATTCTCGAGCAGTTGGAAAAACAGAGAGACCAAGTTTTAATCGAATCCCAAGGAGTTGCAGAACAAGCAAGATATCAAGCAGAAACACTGTGGTTAAACTTGAAGTCTTACCTACGTAACACTGGTAAAGACGAACTTAACCCTGATGCTATCCGCGCTGACCTTAAGAAATTACTAGACGATCCACAAGCAGGAGTTTCCGCAATTAGAGCACGCTTATCTCGTTTTGACCGGGATACCTTAGTAAAATTACTGGCTCAACGGCAAGACTTGAACGAAGACCAAGCAAATAATATCTTAGATACTGTCGAACACTCTTGGAATAGCGTTCGTCATGCACCAAAAACTGCAGCCGATAAAGCCAAGGCACAATACGACTCTGTTACAACCACAATTGCAGACTACTTACGAAATACTGGTAAAGACGAGCTCAACCCCGAAGGAATTCAACGGGATTTAAATAGATTGTTGCAAAATCCCCAGGAAGGGGCTGTTGCACTCCGCCGTCGTTTGTCTCAAATAGATAGAGATACTTTGGTGAAGTTGTTGAGTCAACGTCAGGACTTGAGTGAAGAACAAGTTAATCAAGTTATTGATTCGGTACAAACATCCATTCGCGATATAGTACGTGCGCCCCGTCGCCTTGCAACTAGAACGCAGCAAAGAATCCAAAATTTCCAAACTTATTTGGAAGAGTATTTACGCCTCAGTGGTAAGGAAGAACTGAATCCTGAAGGAATCAAACGCGATTTGTATCTACTGTTACACGATCCCGGCGTAGGATTAGAAAGCTTTAGCGATCGCCTTGCCAAGTTTGACCGTTCTACCATCATCACCCTGTTGAAACTACGGGAAGATTTGAGAGATGAGGAAGCAGAAAGAATTGCGGATACCATGATTTCAGTGCGCGACCAGTTTGTCGAGCAAGTCCGAGGAATTCAACGACGCATTCAAGATGTTATTGAAGGAATTTTTGCTCGCATTCGCAATTACCTCAACTCCTTAGATCGCCCAGAATTGAACTACGACAGCATTAAGCGCGATGTTCGCACATTGTTTGACGATCCTCAAGCAGGATTTGAAGCTTTACGCGATCGCTTAGGTTCCTTCAACCGAGATACAATAGTAGCAATACTCAGTTCCCGTGAAGACATCTCAGAAGAAGATGCTAACCGTATCGTTGACCAAGTTGAACGGGCGAGAAACACTGTACTGCAAAGAGCAGAACGCATACAGCAAGAAGCACAGCACCGCTTAGAAGAAGTGAAGCGCCAAGCGCAACGCCAAGCAGAAGAAACAAGAAAAGCAGCAGCATCTGCAGCTTGGTGGTTGTTTACAACAGCACTCGTCTCTGCAGCATTTTCCGCAATAGCTGGAGCCGTCGCTGTCGCTTAAATCCAAAGTTTATCTCCGCTTATCTGAAGAAAGCCTCTCTTATAAGAGAGGTTTTTTTCTGAAATAGCTTACAAACGCAAGTTTTAGCGTCAGTTTTACCCCACCCTAGCCCAGACCTTGGAAAGGGGAGGGAACCGAAAATCTAGTTTCCCCCGATCCATTGGGGGGATTAAGGGAGGTAAAAACTACTTTTTGGAGAAACAGTATAACAGTTCCCCAATCCCCAATCCCCATGCCCCTTATCCCCAGAGGGGGCCCCGAGTTCCCCAATCCCTAATAAATATCGCGACAGAGGGTAGTTCTATAAAATCGCTTTCTAAGCAATACTAAAAATTGCTCTCTTTGCAAAAACTTGCTATGGCTCGACTGGAGGAACTACTACGCCAATTGGTTGAGGAAGCTTGCGGACACCCTCACGGAAGTCAACAACGTCAGAAACTGCTGACAAAAATTATTCGCTTGACTTCTGGGAAACTGTGGAGAGAAAGCACTCCCTTCTACCAAGACGCACTGCAACAGACTTGGCTGTACTTTTGTCGAAATCTTTGTGAAAGTACAACGGGTCAAGCTTACGATCCCGATCTAGGGAGTGTTATCACTTGGCTAAATGTTTACTTAAGACGTAGATTACAAGACTTTTATCGCAACCAGCAACAACAACAAGCGAGAACAGTTTCTGCAAATTTTAGCCAATCTCGGTCAGGTGAGGATACTGAAATTCTCGACCCTGTAGATAACCTAGCAGCTGAACCTGATGTTCCTCCTATTTTGGAAGAAATTAAGTTATGGGTCGAGACTGATTCTGATGGAGAGTTAAGTCGCAGTCACATTCAAGGTCGTCCCGATGTGACTTGTCAAATGTTAATTTTGAGACGCTTACCACCAGAAGTTGGGTGGAAAGAACTCTCAATAGAATTTGGCTTGTCGGTTTCTACGTTAAGCAGTTTTTATCAAAGGCAATGTCTTCCTCGTATGCGAAAATTTGCCGAGAAAGAAGGTTACTTATGAGTCGTTGAATTAGCAATAATACCTATTAAATTGAGATGACTCAAAACTCCTGTAGCTTCCACCAATTCAGTAGAAGTCACTTGACCGAGGCGTCCTACCATCACAATTCCTTTACTGTAGGATGCTATAAGTCTAGTATTAACTGTTCCAAGAATAGAAGGAGCATCCACTAGCACTAGATCGTAGTTTTGTTCAAAAAACTCTAGTAGTTCTTTCATCCGTGCAGAACTGAATAATTTAACCGAGTCTTCTGGTATCGGTCCAGCAGTCAAAACATCAATTGAGGGATGCACGGGTTGAATGTATTGTTTAGCAGAAAAGTTTGTTTCTTCAAGTAATAATAAAGATAATCCCCAATCATTAGAGAGCGCTAACATTTTGTGTAGGTTAGGTTCGCGCAGATTGGCGTCAATCAGTAATACTCTCTGATGCATGCGAGCAGCACTCACCGCAAGCCCCAATGCTAAAGTGGATTTACCTTCTCCCGGTCTTGCTGAAGTTAACATTAAGGACTTGCAGGGAGAAGAAAACCCTGACTGAATATTTTGGTACGCCATATCAAGGGTTTCATGAGATTGAGAACAAAGAAGGGGATCTTGCGCGATCGCCGATTTTGTTAACGAACCAGTTAATATTCTCCGTACAATAGAAGGTAGACTAGACTGTTTCCTCTGTATGCTCAATAATGGTAGCTTTGGAATTGTTCCTAGTAAACGAAGATTGCTCAGCTTTTGTAAATCCTGTGGAGAAGAGATAGCATCACTGAGAGTTTCGGACAGAACAGCAGTTCCAACACCTAGAATTGGTGCAAGTAGCGCCCCTATCAGTATAAACAGAAATCTATTGCTACCTAAGTAAGCTCCTCTTTGGGGTTCTTCTAACACTTGCAGTTCATATCCTCCTCGAGCAACTGTTAATCCTAAAGATTGTTGTGTTGTTATTAGATGTTCGAGTGCTTTGCGATGAGTTTCTACTTCTGGTAACAAACGGTTATATTCTGCTATCAGACTAGGATATTTATTAAGCTCTAGCCGCATTTGAGCTTCTGATTCAGTTAAGCTTTTTTCATTAGCACTTAACCCCAATACGGTGGTTTGGACTTCTAAAAGCTGTTCCACCAGTTTTGATGAATCCATTCCTGCCATTTGTCCCTTCATTGCTAAAGGTGGTTCTACAGCAGGTATTTCTAAAGTAATTAGCTGCTTTTGTTCTCGTTTTGTATTTAATACTGATTTCGTTTTATCTCCTAGTGTTTGCTCGATTTCTTCCTGTAAAAGAGTAACTTGGTTTTGGCGCTGTTGAATTAATTTTTGTACTGTAGGAGAGTTTTCTGTATAGCGCAGCCGTTCTTGAGTCAAAGCAAATTCTGTCTTTTGAATTTCAGAGACGAGTGTTTGATAGCGAGGCGATTGACTGAGCCGAAAAGAGGCGAGTTCGTTCTGAGGTGAAGAATTTATTTCTTTTTTCAGATTGCTGTACCTCGCCCGCGCATCTTGAAGTTGAGCGCGAGTGAATCTTAACTGTTTCCTGACATCAGCAAGAGATTCTAAAAGGATTTTGCCTTGAATTTCTGGATCGAGTAAGTTGTATTTTTTCCGAAACTTTTCTAATTGTTTCTCAGCTTGAAGCATCTGTTTTCTGATTTTGGGCATGCGAGCGTTTAAAAAGGAAAGCCCTTTAGAAAGACGTTCTTTTTGCTGTTCTATTGTGTAACTTTGATAGACGTTCTGTATAGCAAGCAAAACTTTCTGTGCTTTAACTGGATCGTCATCTTTGTAGGAAAGCTCAAAAATCTCAGCCAGAATATTTTTATCTTCTACATTTCCTACTACTTTTGTGACAGTTAAACGTCCATCTTTACCAGTTTTTCCCCGGATAGCTTCTACTGTGAGATCTGGATAATCAAATTGTAAGAAGTTTACAACCTTTTGTATTAGTTTGGAACTCAGCAGAATTTCTATCTGAGGAGTGCGATCGATAACTTCAAAAGTAGGGTCAACAGCTTTGTTTCCTTCTTCTTGTTGGGAATTTAACCGTCCTTCATCAGAAAAGGAAGAACTAACCATTATCTGCATAGAACTCAGATACGTTGGTTTTGTCATAAAAGCCAAAAGGCTTGTCAAAGACATAACTATGCAGTAAATACTTAAGATTTGCCGTCGTCGTCGAACCAGCAATTTAGAGAGTTTTTTGACCTCAACCGTACTTTTTTGGGGTACTACAACTATTTTCCCACGTTCCAAACCAATATCAGTCACTATCAAGTTCCTCTAATATCAAATGATTTTTACAATTTAGTGAAAAAAGTATTTGTCAATTTTTTTACTAAATTGTAATTCTTTACTGAAGAAATGAAGCGTAAATTAATTAACTTTTTCAATAAAGAATTACTGTTGATATAGCTAACAACACTTGCAAGCTCCAACCTCTTATTTGTTTCTTTTTCATTTCAAACTAAGTTAAAACCTTAAAGTCGTCAACCCCTTCTTGTAATCTTTATCATATTGTTAATAATCTTTCTTTCATTGCTCTATCGTTACCGAAAAATCTATTTATACAAATAGCATTACAGATAAATGTATGTTTTAAAGCGCTCTAACTACATATAGGAGCGGCAAGACTTACACAAAAATTTATAGTGTGGTTGCCAATTCTATAGCGATCGATACTTTTCATAAATTACTTATAATTTCAATACACTATGTCTTTATAAAACATATAGACTTGTTTATTTTAAGTATAAAATTATTGTTTGTTTGTGTATTTAATAACTTAAAATGAAATGAAAATTAATGGAACACTCTATTTATTATTTTTTTAAATTAAAGTTTTAGTAAAAAGCTTTAAAGACTTGCGGATAATCGATTCATTAGAGAATGTTTGTAAAGTCTATTGTTGTATCACGATCCCCCCTAGCCCCCCTTAAAAAGGGGGGAAAAGGCTCTTACAAGTCCTCCTTTTTAAGGGGAGCTATAGGATTCCTATTTGATTTTTGAAATGTATGTAGGGTGGGTAATGCCCACCAACAGCTAATGGTGGGCAATGCCCACCCTACGGTACTACGGTACTGAGATTTTTTCACAAATCAGAGAGGATTGCTATAGGGGGAATCGAATTTATGTAATATCATATACAGTAAATTTAAAAATAAATAGTTTATAAAGTCTATAAATATTTTTAAAAAACTTCCGGAAGAGTAAATTTTTGAACTCAAAAATTTCTTTTTTCTGGAGTTGCAGAATAAGATTTGTGTACAATATATAAAGAAAAAATTAATAGAAAGCTAGCGCCATAGATAAACGTTTAGCGCACCGTTGGATTATTGGGATGCACTGACCTCAAAAGGCTTCTGCCTCTGCACCTTGTGAATGCTATACGCCAAACAGTAGACAAAGCTGAGAAATGCCTACCCCTTTGCAGCAAGAAACATCCCGGATTAAGACATTACAAAAATATGGAATCCTTGATACTCCTGATGAAGCGGATTTTGATGACTTAACCAAATTAGCGGCACAAATTTGTCAGACTCCAGTTGCACTCATTACTTTTGTAGATGAAAACCGACAGTGGTTTAAGTCAAAAATTGGTACATCCCTTACGGAAGCACCAATAGATTCTGGTTTTTGCCCGTTTGTTGTTCAAAAGGGTAATGAGTTAATTATTCCAGATACGCTAGCAGATAAAAAGTTTGCAAAAAATTCAGTTGTTGTTTTGCCACCACACGTTCGTTTTTATGCAGGAATGCCATTGATAGCAAAAGAGGGTTACACGTTGGGAACCATTTGCGTACTTGACTTTATTCCCCGCAAACTAACTCAGCTGCAAATCCAGACGCTACAGACTTTAAGTCGTCAAATTGTTAGGTTGTTAGAACGCAAGCGCAATGAGTTAGTTCTTTTGGCACTGACACAGCAAGAACAACAGAAAGCTCAACAACTCGAGCAAGCGATGAAAGAACTGACTCGCACTCAAATCCAATCGATCCAAAACGAAAAAATGATCGCTTTGGGTCAACTTGTCGCGGGAGTTGCTCATGAAATCAACAATCCACTTAACTTTATTTACGCTAATCTCATTCACGCCAATCAGTACACGCGGGATTTACTGAATTTAATTGAACTTTATCAGAACTATTATCCCGATCCAGTTAAGGAAATAGAAGCAACTTTGAAGGCAATTGAATTTGATTTCATTCAAGAAGATTTGCCCAAACTCATGTCGTCTATGAGTATTGGAGCCGATCGCATCCGGCAAATTGTCCTACTATTAAGGAACTTCTCCCATTTAGAGCAAGCCGAGATGGCAGAGGCAGATATTCACGAAGAATTGGATAATACGTTGTTACTTTTAAAACATCGATTGAAAGGTTCATCGCGTCACCCTGATATCAAAGTTATCAAAGAATACGGCGATTTGCCTGTGGTGTCATGCTACGCCGGACAGTTAAATCAAGTGTTTATGAATATTTTGACTAATGCAATTGATGCTTTGGAAGAGTCATTGGTCAATTGTCAATTGTCATTTGTAGGGGACAAAGAACAAAGGACAAAGGACAAAGGACAATTGACTACTCCAACCATTCACATTTGTACTGAAGCGATAAACAACGAAATTGTCATTCGCATTGCCGACAACGGACCTGGTATTTCACGAGAGGTACAATCTAAGCTCTTCGATCCATTTTTTACAACAAAACCTGTAGGTTCCGGTACGGGTTTGGGGCTATCGATTAGCTACCAAATTATTGAAAGGCATGGCGGACAGTTGACTTGTACTTCTGCACCCGGACAAGGCGCTGAGTTTGTTATTACAATTCCTCTAAATTATGAATGATGAATGATGAATTATGAATTAGTAAAAGATTTCATCATTCATAATTTATCATTCATCATTCTTCTTGCGCCTTCTGGGTACTTCATAGGTCATAAAATCATAAGCCATGTCTGTTTTAGGAAAAATAGCGCGGGCTTCCTCAAGTAAATCCTTCAACTCAATGGGATTTCCAGGAGCATAACGAGGACTGAAATGCGTCATAATAAGCCGATGTGCCTTGGCTCCCAAGGCAGTTTGTGCTGCCATTGTAGTTGTAGAGTGCAAGCGCTGAAAAGCTAACTCTGAATCTTGATGAGCAAAAGTAGCTTCATGAATGAGTACATCAGCGTCTTGTGCTAAATCTACTGCATTGTCACAGTAAATTGTGTCCGTACAGTAAGCAATTTTGCGCCCAATTTCTGTAGGTCCGCACAATTCTTTACCATTTATGACTCGCCCATCTGCAAGAGTGACTGTTTCACCTCGTTTGAGTTGTCCGTAGACTCGACCGGGTGGAATTTGCAACTCTTTGGCTTTTTCAACATCAAAACGTCCGGGACGATCTTTTTCCACGACTCGATATCCAAAGGTGGTGACGCGATGATGTAAAGGGTTGCAAATCACGGTAAATTCATCATCTTCGTAGACAATTCCGGGACGGACAGCATGAACTTTGATGGGGAAAGAAAAGTGGGTGTGGGAATGTCGCGAAGCTAGCTGTAGGTAGTCGTTTAATCCGGGCGGACCGTATATGTCAACTCGTTCCACACTCCCAGCTAAACCACAACTTGCAAGCAGACCCATTAAACCAAAAATATGGTCGCCGTGCATATGAGTGATAAAAATTCGGGATAGTTGGCTGACTTTTAGATCGCTCCGCAAAATTTGATGTTGGGTTCCTTCGCCACAGTCAAATAACCACAACTGAGCTCGTTGCGGTAGTCTTAAAGCAACACTGGAAACATTACGCGATCGCGTGGGTACACCTGAACTCGTCCCTAGAAATGTTATCTGCACAGCCTTATTTTGCCTTCCTCTTGCTGAATTTAGCACCAATATCTATATATTGACACTCGTAACACGCAACTGACGGTAATTTTATAGGAAGTTTCTAAATACGTTGGTTAATTGAGGTATAAGATAAGACATTTGCAGAATGATGTGAAAATCTCGTACCTGATGAATCTGTATTAGTTCTTGGTGGTTTTTGATTGTCAGGCGGTCGATATTCCGCTTGTACTGGTTGAGTTAACAAGAGCGCAACTGTCAAAATACTAATTGTTAAAAACTTAGTCTTTAATAGTTTGTGAAAAACCCATTTATTTTGAGTCATATTCACATTCTCCTCGGTGTTGTACTAAGGAAAGGCAATTTTTAAAAAATTTTGTTTGTTATAGATACTCAATTTTATTACTGATACTATCTCAATGACTCGTATTCTTAACTATAATTTTTATAGACTCTTATCTAATTTTGAAACGCCTGTAGGGTAGGCATTATCCACTAATTTTGAAACGCCTGTAGGGTGGGCAATACCCACCAAAAATATTATGTGGTGGGCTTTAGCCCTTTTAGCCCTACCTACGGCACTGAGATTTTTTCACAAATTAAATAGGATAACTATATCTCTATTTACTACCTCCAGTAAAACCTTGTTATAGGCCAAGATAGCTCGCAAAGAGTGCCTTTGGGAAAATGGGGCGATCGCCTATATTTTCCTTTCAATTGCTTAGCTAAGTTTCTAAACTGCTGCGTTCCCCGTCCTTCTTGAGATGAATGAATTCCCCAACCATTATCTATAATGCTTAAAGTATACCAACCCTCGTAGTTAGTGCAAGTTACCTCAAGTCGAGTCACACCTTTAGCGTGTTTGCCAACATTGCATAGAGCTTCTTCTAAGAAACGGCATAGCCCTATCTTTTGCTCTATACTCATGCAGCGAGCGCTTATAGGTTCAAAAGTCCGAATTTTCACTTTCAGTGTTTTAAAACAGGGAAAATCTCGTTCTAAAGTAGAGTTGTAAACCTGATATAAAACTTCGTGAATTGGATCTTTCAGATTTATTTGTAATCCTTTTTTTAAATAAAGACAACTATCTTGAGATATAGGTTCTTGTTGTAAAAATTCATAAATTCCTCTGAGCTCGTAATTTAACTTTTCTAGTTCTGTTTCTAGTTGAGGAACTAATTCGTTAGGTGCTAAATCTTTGTCTCGAATATACTTTAAAGCTTTTGCTAAAGTTTGTAAAGGTCCGTTATGAATTGTTTCAAAAGTCCGTTCTATCAAAGCTATATGAGCATTCATTCTAGAACGTAGAGCTTGGTCATACTGATACAAGGCTGTCATACCAACACCATTCAAAATCAAAACAAGTAGTGTTGGTACTATTGGAACCCATAAACCCCACGCAAGCAAAAGTATGTAACTTGTAAAAATAACATTAAGACTTGCAATGACAACAGCTAGAAAATTAATAAAAGGTGATTTTGTCAGTCTAGCAAAAAGAATTCCTAACATACCCCAACACAAAATCCACGGATATTCTTGCTCTTCAGACCATGTTTGTAAAAGTACTCTTCTATCGAGCACCGAACTGATAATTTGAGAAGTTGTATGTGCGAGAACCTCTACTCCATAAACTCTTCCCGGTGCGGGTTTAGTTGATGAAATAGCAGAAGTTGTTATCCAATCTTTCACGCTAGACGCAACAACACCAATAATGACAATGCGATCGCGTATCCATTCTGGCTGAAAATTTCCGGTTTTAATATCGTGAAGCGATAAAGTTCTAAATCGTTCTTGACCGCTACGAAAATTAAGTAATATTTGTACTCCACCATCATCAGAGCAAACGTAGCTTCCAGAGTTAGATAAAAATCTAGGAAATTCAGTCTTGCCGAATCTCACAGTATTTTCATCATAGATACCATTTTTTAAATGAAATCCCTCTTGCTTTAAATAAGCCGTTGCCAATTTTAAAGGTAATGAGAACTTATAGCTTTTAGTCGTTGGTGTTGCTAACAAACTACGTCTCAACTTACCATCATTATCAATAATTTGATCGGCAAAACTAACTTGCTCAATAGGTAATCCTATTGGTGGGGGTACTTCTTCTGGTAAAACTTTTTCGATGGTAATGACATTTTTTAAATCTTGAAATGTAGCAAATAGTTCGCTATGACCTGGTTCAACAGGGAGATTTCTAAAAATATCAAGACCAATTGCACGAGGACTAAGAGAATGTACTTTTCTTAATAGGAAAGAAATTTCTTTATCTGGTATGGGATAAGTACCTATACGACTAATATCTTCTTCATTAATACCTATAATGATAATGCGTTCGTCAATAGATTCTTGAGGACGCAAACGAAGAAAACTATCAAAAACTAACCATTCTAAAGATTGCATAGAACCCGCAAGACGGGTACCCATTACCAGTGCGATCGCTAAAATACCCGGTAATGCACCTACACGCCATATGGTAATTTCTTCTTTAACTTTTTTCCATAATTCTGGCGACATACATTGATGCACTCGCTAATCAATTAATCCTTCTTCTCTTGCTCTCATTTCCGTTTGAATCCGAATATTTTTTCCCTCTTCAGGATAGACATTCAAAGCATCTTGTAGTTTGTTCCAGTAATGTCGCACCATTCGTTCGGATACACACATTTTTTCGGCGAGCGCTTTATCTTGCAATCCTTGCTCAAAAGCCAAAGTGAGTACCTTCAACCACTCAGGTTTAATTTCCAATCCCCCATGAATTCCTTTAATATCTTTTGTATGAGTTAATCCCTGTAAAGCCCAATCAACTCTAATCAACATTTCTTTACTAGAAAGACTTTTATCAGCCACAGTAAAGCCCCCTTTATGAGTATCAATGTCAGGTCTGATTCTTACAAGTGTTCTCGCATGAGCGCTTTGAACAACCCAATGATTTCCCTTCCAATGAATAATTGCTGGTAAGGGTGCATTATTAATTTTGTTTAACATTTCACGAGAAGTTTTCACAGGACGAGCATTAAACCCAAGTGTTTCTGCTCCCCGCCTTAAACCTAATAAAGTTGTACCTAATTGCCCTGTACCAACGACTTCCCGAATATGATTTAGGGTGAAAGTACGTCCATAATATTTAGCAATTGAAGCCAGACAGGCTGCACCGCAATCTTCTTCACTTTGTTGTAGAACATGAGGGTACTTCATAAACCCGTAATACTTGCTTAAAATTAATATATAGTTAAATAAAAAGCATTAATAGAAATTTCAAATTTACTTTTCAAGAAATGGTTTTTATGATATTAACTAACATACCAGAACTTTAAGAAACAAGAGACAGAATTACCAATAATAATAAATCCTCGTCACTCCAACCACGTGACCTACGTCTGCGACGGTTACTTCCTTTAGAAGAAAAATTCAGCCCTAAGGTAAGTTGTGTCAGCGTGTATGCAGCTTTTTGAGTGAACGAAGTGTTCCCTGTAGAGAAGTGAGCTTTTGCATAACTACTTATCTGTGTTAGTTGCAATGAAAAATCCTGGGAAGATAAACGTCCACCAGTTGCAACTTCCTGTTCTTGCTCAGACAAATCAATCAGTAAATCAGAGTTTTGTAATTTTCTTTTGTCAGACATATTATTCCCTCTACTAGTCAATTGTATACACAGTTGACAATTACGTCAGCATTAATCAATTTAATATTAGAATGTAGGGTAGAAACCCTACATTCTAATATCACAACGCTGTAGTTAGTGCTAGAGTGTCATTCTCCCAGAAATAAGTTTTCGCACCTCACATCTAAAGCTTAGTTAAAATTGACTTTAGCTATGAGTTTAAAACACGAATACAAGGTGAATACAGACGAAAGTGCGTCCTAGTTTTATCAATCAGATAGCTGTGTATTTTAGTTGACAATTATCTGAAATTTAGAACAAAATGGAGATAGATATAGGAATCATAAGTGAGTTTTGAAAATTTATAAGTACTGTAGGGTGGGCATTGCCCAGCAATAGAATTTCGGTGGGCATTGCCCACCCTACTACTACCTACCACGTATATTTCAAAAATCAAATACGAGACCTATATGATTCAATAGCAGATTTCAGAGTTTTACTCCAGATCGAATTTTTACATACTTAAAAATGTCTGGTTATGTAAAAAAACGAAAGAGTAAACTCTGAAATGTATTTAAAATTCATCCAATTGGAATGAATGTTAATGAATCAATCTAGTCAGCACTGAGATCTAAATAAGCATTGGAGAAGATTTCTCTGATGAATCCACCGAAGTATACTGAAGCACCTTCGTCATTAGCTACAGTTAAAAGTGGACCTACATCTAGGCTATCTTTATAAATAGTGTCGTTAACCCAAGCAACTTTCTTACCACCAGCTACAACTTCTTGTTGTTCAATGGACAAGTCGGTGAAAAGGATTTCGTTAGACATGATTGGTAACCTCGTAAGTGTGTTGAATTGATTTTTCGCTCGTTGTCGATCGCCTTTTGTTTTCTGGCGTTTCAACCCCTCGCTTGATTAATAATTTAGTCTGTAATCAATAGATAAAGCATTAACAATTTCAGTAAAGTTAATTACCAAATTTAGAAATAACTATTGTAGGATTACGAAGCGTGCTATTTCCGAAAAATACATACAACATTAATATCGCTTTGTTCTAGCATGGAAAGCTGCTAGATGTTAATGAAAATCCTGTAAAGTATGAAGCTGTAAAATAAACTCTTTAGTAACTCTAAAATTTTTCTTAGGGATTTCCAAGAAATAAATTATCTATCTTGTGGTGCGGGATTGACTCCCGCTACTAATAGAGGACGGGCGGGGACGCCCGTACTACAAGAAAGCCCGTACCACAAGAAAAATTTGGATATTTTTTAATTTGGAAGTCGCTGATGCAACGCCTAAATTCTGTAATACAATTATCAACTTACGTAGCTCAACAGACTATTCTCTCTTAGATGAAATTCCTGCCAAAAGCCGATCGCGAATCGATTTAAGCTGTTCTTGATTATCAACTGGACAGCGAGGCTGCGGTAATTCTGTATTAGGCCAGCCAGGGAGATCGAAGCAGGGACATAATAATGGTGGCATACCCACATTTCTGGCGGGTATTGGCATATTACAACGAGCGCAAGCACTCACCTCCCAAGCAGGTGTCAGCAGTTCTGCTATTGTTTCATGCGTACCTTCCAGGTAACAGTCTCCCATATCTGGTGAGGTAACTTTTTGCCAGCACTCTTCAAATTCATCACTATAGCGATCGCCGCGAATAACCTCTCTTGGCTGCAGGGTTGCAGCGCCGTTGTCTATGACAACCTTTTTGCCTAGCTGAAACCAGTAGGCAAGATACCTTTTAACGTCTTTTGTTGATGCCATATTATAATTTTACATTTGGTATGTGGGCTTGTGAATTGAGAAGTTTAAATAAATAATTAAGAATATTTGTTAATTATTAAAGCTTGTTTACCAACTGCCAGTCATCCGCCATAAGTTATTCACACCTTTGGTAGTGGAGAACCCAGCACGCTAAGATTCAAAGCATAGCCCCCTGTCACCAAATAAACAGTATCGGCAATTCCACCTAAGTGTCGCATTAAAGAACCCAAGCGATCGCGAGAGGTGCTCACAAATTCTCTACCCAGCAAACATTTCCTGCCAATATATCTTTTTGCAACGCATTAACAAACCACTCATCTGCTGTTACCATCTGACAATCTTCAGCAACTGCCAAAGCTAGGTAAACGCAATCATAAGCCGCCTGTTGGACTCGAACGGCTATTTCTAGTGCTACCGGAATTAATAATTGAGAGGGATAAACCTGAAAATCAACTTCTATCACGTTGGTTAAATGCTGCTGAGCAACGTCTAACGTCATCTCCCCTCGACGTACTTTCTTCCACAGAATGTTACCTATCTCTGAAAAGAAGAAATCTGGTACTAGCAAAACATTACTTTCATTCTCAAGCAGGCGAAGTGCTGCCGTAGTATGAATCTCTGGCAACACCCACTTAATTGCTACATTGGCATCAACAACAAATTTACTCAACGTTGTCGATCCTCCCTTAACAGTTCAGTGCTATCACTTAACTGACGTTCTCCATAACGCTGACGGCCTTCCTCAAAAATTTGACGTAATTCGGCGAAATTGCGGTTTTTTGGGGCTATTTCTGCTGCCTCTGTAAGAATAGCTTTAAGTTCTGCTTCTAATGTTCTGCCTTTGCAAGTTGCACGAGCTTTGAGTTTCTCTATTACTGTTGGTTCAAGGTCTGTAATAACGAGTTGTATCATGGTTTTTCCTACAGTTTCTGCCTATTTACATCCTAATTCCTGTCACTTCTACTCGACGTTCTCATCCTCCTCAATACGGCTTCAGTCATCAACCTTCGGCTTATCGCATAGTGGAGAACCCAGCACGTTAAGATTCAAAGCATAGCCCCCTGTCACCAAATAAACAGTATCGGCAATTCCACCTAACTGTCGCACTAATGAACCTAAGCGATCGCGAAATGTTCTTCCAGAAGAATAAGCAGGTATTACACCCCAACCTGTTTCTTCAGCGACAAAAATCATATCAGCCGCCACAAGTTGCACGGTGTCTAAAAACTCTTGGACGGTGTTTTGCCAGTTCCAATCATCTTGTTCTAAAAGATTGGCAACCCAAGTTCCCAAAGCATCTATCAAAAGGCAGGTATTTGGTTTAGCGTCAGCAAGAGCAGCTGACAATTCATATGGCACTTCCAATGTTACCCAATTTTGGGGACGGCGTTGTTGGTGCTGTTGAACCCGTTGCATCCACTCTTCATCATCTGAATCGAGAGTTGCCGTTGCTATGTACACAACTGCCTTATGTGACTGTACTGCTAGAGTTTCTGCCCATTCACTTTTACCAGAACGTGTTGGTCCCGTGACTAAAATGACTTGACTCACAGATGTTTACCAAATTTTTTCATTTCAAGGCTGGTATTTTGTAACTCAATCAATTTAAATAGAATGACTGGCACGATATGAAGGATAAAGTATAAAGTTAACGAACTCATTTATATTACATCCTTCATCCTTTATCCTTTCTAGGGAAATTCATTATGAGAACAGGAGTAAAACGCATAGAAGCCACTTTATACGATCTAGGGACTCGTAACACTGCTTCCACCGAGCCAGATACTTCGAGCAAGAAAGCTCTATCTTTTCGGATTAGCATTGGGACATCAGAAGCCTCTTCTAGTACTGAAATACCATTGGAAACTGAGTCAACGACTCAACCAGAACAGCATTTACCCCCTCTCGATAATTCCGTACAGACTTTTCCAGCCCAAGAAAGCGGTTGCAAAGTACCCAGTCTTCCAAAATTAAAAACTCCTAACTTTTCTAGCCATCGCAATGCAGCTAATCCAGGATTGGCAATGAATATATTGCTAGAAATCCAAGAAACTGTTGCTTCTTGGCAGACAGAATTACAAAGAATCGTCAAGCAAATTCAAGATATTTATTTAGAAGGACCTATTGTTAATGGTTGGTTGGAGTCTCGCGATCGCGAACCCCAACAAGGAGGAAGCGCAACACTGCGCCATGCAGAAGTCGATCGCCTCATGGATTATGTAGAAGAAATTTGTACTTCTGACAATAAGATTGCTACTCAATCACCTCGTGCTGGGTATCGTTTGTGTGGTTTAGACGCTTCAGGTAAAGTGTGGTCGCGTCCGTGTCCCCAAGAACAAGTGGCTAGCGTTAGTGTAGCGATCGCTCGTTACCAAAAGCTGCGCCAGCTCCTAGGACGCAAGCAATACCTAGAAACCCGTCTTGCACAACTAGCAGAAACCCTTGTGATTTTGCACGGTCATATTCAAGCACAATAAGGTTCATTCTTGAACTTGCACTGCCGCCGTCAGGGATTTCCTAGAAATCAATTATCCATCTTGTGGTGCGGGCTTCTAGCCCGCCACTAGCTGTATCTACATTGTGGTTGTGGTGCGGGCTTCTAGCCCGCCACTAGCTGTATCTACATTGTGGTTGTGGTGCGGGCTTCTAGCCCGCCACTAGCTTGGGACAAGCGAAGACGCCTGCTTAAAACGGGCGAGACGCCCGTTCCACAAGACCATTATTTTTCCACAAGACCATTATTTTTCCACAAGACCATTATTTTTCCACAAGACCATTATTAATGTATTGCACTCAACTGAGAACTGCTATATTTTGAAAAAATCAAGAATTATTTCATTTTCTCCGAAAAAACTCGGTTGGTGAGAAGTAAATCTTTGGTATAGATTAGCTCCAGAGTAGGCTAAAACAGTAATCAGTGAAGAGTTATTAGTCATAACCAACAACTGATAACCCATAGCTGATAACTGATAACTGATGAATAATATGCCAAAAATACCAATTTCTGCCATTATTTGTACTCACAACCGAGAAAAATACTTAGGGGCTGCCATAGATAGTCTTCTGGCACAAGAGTTTGCTGGAGACTTTGAAGTGATAGTCGTAGATAACGGATCGAGCGATCGCAGCCGTGAAATTACTGAACAAAGAACCTACGATCCCCGCCTTAAGTATATCTTTGAACCAGTTTTGGGGCTTTCCGTTGCCCGTAACACTGGCGCTCGAGTAGCTACCGGGGAAATTTTAGCGTATTTAGATGACGATGCAGAAGCTAGTTCGCACTGGTTGCAAGCTTTGTACTCAGCGTATAAAGACAACCCCAATTTAGCAATTGCAGGTGGCAAAGTTACCCTACTGTGGCCGCAAGGAATGCAATCCCCAAGTTGGCTATCTACAGGATTAGCGGCTAACTTAGGAGCATACGATCTAGGTAATAGCTTAGTCTACATCAAAGACCCAGGATTAACTCCCAGGGGCTTGAATTACTCTATACGTCGTAGTTTCCTTGAGGATATAGGAGGATTTGATACAAATCTTGGTCGAGTTGGTAAAAATTTACTATCTCAAGAAGAATTGCACACGACCGAACTTGCTCTCGAACGAGGGATGCAGGTTGCTTACCTTCCAGAGGCTCTTGTCGCTCATAACGTTGCTCCAGAACGCCTACAACGCTCTTGGTTCCTGAATCGAGGTTGGTGGCAAGGGATTAGCGATTGCTACCGGGAAAACCTGATTGGTAAACCTGGTATAGGTCAATTGTTGCGTGGTAGCGAGCGATTTTTACGTGGTTTGTACAAATCGTTGCAGCATTTTTCAGATCCAGCGGAACGCTTTGATAAACTTGTCTATGCTTATGGTCAAATTGGTTATTTAAACGCTGCTATTAAGGGTCTTCTACTCACATCTAAAAAAGATAACAAATAAAACTTAGTTATTATGTCGTCTAAAATTCCAGTTTCTGTACTTATTCCAGCCAAAAACGAACAAGCCAATTTACCTGCTTGTCTGACTAGTGTTCAAAGAGCAGATGAAGTCTTTGTTGTTGATTCCCAAAGTAGCGACAAAAGCGTTGAAATTTGTCAAAGTTTCGGTGCAAATGTCGTACAATTTCACTTCAACGGACGGTGGCCAAAAAAGAAAAATTGGTCTTTAGAAAACATCCCTTTTCGTAATGAATGGGTACTCATTGTTGATTGTGACGAACGCATTCCTCCCGAATTATGGGACGAAATTGCCCAAGCCATTGAAAATCCAGAATTCAATGGTTATTACCTCAACCGTCGAGTTTATTTCTTAGGAACATGGATTCGTCATGGAGGCAAATATCCCGATTGGAATTTACGTTTGTTCAAGCACAAAAATGGTCGTTACGAAAACCTCAACACAGAAGATATCCCCAATACAGGCGATAACGAAGTTCACGAACACGTTATTTTAGATGGAAAAGTGGGATACCTCAAACACGATATGCTACATGAGGATTTCCGGGACCTATTCCATTGGATAGAACGTCACAACCGTTATTCTAACTGGGAAGCTCGTGTTTATCACAATTTGCTCTCTGGCAAAGATGACAACGGTACTATCGGTGCAAGTCTCTTTGGAGATGCCGTGCAACGCAAGCGCTTTTTGAAAAAAGTTTGGGTACGATTGCCCTTTAAACCATTGTTAAGGTTTGTTTTATTCTATATTATTCAACGTGGGTTTTTAGATGGCAGAGCAGGGTACATCTACGGACGGCTCTTAAGTCAATATGAATATCAAATTGGCGTCAAACTTTACGAATTACGCCAACATAATGGGCGCTTAAATACGTCATCCCAACCAACTCCACAGCCAACCTCTTTACCTAAAGAAATTGGGCAAACAGCAATACAGTAGGGACGCAAGGCATTGCGTCCCTACTGTAGGGGCGCAATGCCTTACGCCCGTACAGTAGTTATTTTTAGCCACTAACTACTAACGAATGACAAATGACAAATAACAAATGACAAATAACACACCTTTTGTAGATTTACGCAAATACGACCAATCTTGGTTTGACCGAGGACGACCTGGTTGGTATATTTTGTTGTGGTGGTTTGTACAAGCGATCGCCTTTCCTCTCACGCCTCATCCCCTAAATGGGTTGCGCTGTGCTTTACTCCGTTTGTTCGGTGCTCGTATCGGTCAAGGAGTCCTCATTCGACCAACTGCTCGTTTCACCTATCCATGGAAGATCGCTATTGGCGATTACAGCTGGATAGGAGATGATGTAGTTTTCTACAGTCTTGATTGGATTTATATAGGAGAACACTGCGTTATCTCCCAAAAAAGTTACTTGTGTACTGGAAACCACGACCTTCGAGATCCAGCTTTTGGTTTGAAAACAGCAAGTATTACCATTGGTAATGGAGCATGGATAGCTGCAGATTGCTTTGTAGGACCGGGAGTTAAAATTGGGTCTAATGCTGTCATTGGTGCTCGTAGCAGTGTTTTTAGCGATCTCCCCGCCGCACAAGTTTGCTGGGGTTCTCCCTGTTTACCTCGTTATGAGAGAAAGTGCGAGTTAACCACGTAAAAATAACTGTGTAATGTAGTAAGTCTTGCCAATTTTCCAATTAGCCTCCTTACAACCTCTGAATTTGCTCCTTTATAATAAAGAAGTTTACAACAATGGAAAATTTACTGATGACACAAGCTTCAAAGTTTGAGCAGGTTTTGGAAAGCGTTGAGACTTTATCCATTGAGGAACAAGAGGCTCTTATCGATTTGGTACAACGACGATTAGCTGAACAGCGACGCTCAGAAATTGCTGCTAATATTGCTCAAGCACAGGCAGAGTATCAAGCAGGTAAAGTGTTCCGAGGCACAGTTGAGCAGGTAATTGCTGAGTTGAGGCAGTAAGTGAGAACGATAGTTTTAGCATCTTCGTTCAAGCGAGCTTTCAAAAAACTGGTACAACGCCGACCAGAAATGCAAGAGCGCATTGAAGAACGCTTAGTCCTCTTGGCAACCAATCCATTCGATCCAACTTTACAAACCCATAAGCTGAAAGGTAAATTACTTGGGGCTTGGGCTTGTTCTGTTGAATATGATTGTCGTATAGTATTTAATTTTGTTGAAAATTCAGAATCTGGAGAAGAGGAAATATTACTGATTGACATTGGTTCTCATGATGAAGTGTATTGACACAAGTATTACTGTTGGCAATGGAGCATGGATAGCTGCAGATTGCTTTGTAGGACCGGGAGTTAAAATTGGGTCTAATGCTGTCATTGGTGCTCG
>NZ_BAACAP010000109.1:0-22252 GCF_045865695.1 Scytonema hankhaensis NUACC26 | reverse complement strand
CTCCCCCCTTGCCCCTTATCCCCACTTCGTGGGGGCCCCGAGTTCCCCAGAGGGGGCCCCAAAGCCCCCCGTTGAGGAGACTGCGGGGCGTCTCGCCCGTTTTAGGCAGGCAAGATGCCTGCCCCACAAGAACTGTTTTGAATGTACTATTGAGAAGCATCATATATAATAATGTAGACAAAATCATATTAGTCTTTCATCGGAAAATCCCACAACCAAGCATGAAAATGTGTCTTTCCTAGTTCCCAATCGCCAATCGCCAGTCCCCATTTTCAAACTAGACAGAACGATAAGCCGGGTACGGCTTGCGCTTCGCGATCGCACAACTCAACCAACTCAGCGTGCAGAAAGCCTAATCTTGTATTAAAATCAAGAACTTGAGTAAGAAAGGAGTCATCATGGCATTCATCCGCGAGTTGCATAAACAGTTAGTAAACAAAGAACGTTCTGCGGTTGAAATTACTCAAGAGGCTTTAGACCGCATTCAAGCGGTGGAACCGAAGTTGCACAGTTTTTTGTGCGTGACTGCTGAACAAGCGATCTTGCAAGCGCGGAAAGTGGATGCTAAAATCTCCGCCGGAGAAGATATTGGCATTCTCGCTGGAATTCCTATTGGTATTAAGGACAATATGTGTACCAAAGGCATTCCCACTACCTGCGCCTCCCGAATTTTGGAAAACTTTATCCCACCATACGAGTCAACGGTGACGCAAAAACTGGCGGATGCGGATGCAGTTATGGTAGGAAAAACTAATTTAGATGAGTTTGCTATGGGTGGTTCTACAGAAACATCCGCCTTCAAACTCACTGCTAATCCTTGGGATTTGTTACGAGTTCCGGGAGGTTCTTCTGGAGGTTCGGCGGCTGCAGTTGCAGCTGAAGAATGTGTTGTGTCTATAGGTTCCGATACAGGCGGTTCCATCAGACAACCCGCTTCTTTCTGTGGCGTTGTTGGAATGAAACCAACTTATGGGTTAGTTTCTCGTTATGGATTAGTAGCGTTTGCTTCGTCTTTGGATCAAATAGGTCCGTTTGGACGCACGGTAGAAGATGCTGCAATATTATTGAATGCGATCGCAGGGCACGATCCTAAAGACTCTACGAGTTTAAAAGTAGAAATCCCCGACTACACTGTTAATCTAAAACTAGAACTGCCCAAAGGAAAGCTCAGGATTGGTGTTATTAAAGAAACTTTTGGTGAAGGATTAGACTCTGAGGTAGAACAAGCCGTTAATAAAGCGCTAGAACAAGTACAAGCATTGGGGGCAGAAATTCAAGAAATTTCTTGTCCTCGATTCCGAGATGGGTTACCGAGTTACTATATTATTGCTCCATCAGAAGCATCAGCAAACTTAGCGCGTTACGATGGCGTGAAGTATGGTTATCGTGCTGCCGATGCAGAAAATTTACTGTCAATGTATACTCGTACTCGTGCTACTGGCTTCGGTGCAGAAGTCAAACGCCGAATTATGATTGGCACTTACGCTCTTTCTGCTGGTTATTACGACGCCTACTATCTTAAAGCGCAAAAAGTTCGCACTTTAATTAAGCAAGATTTTGAAAAAGCTTTTGAAAAAGTAGACGTGTTGGTTTGTCCTACAGCACCCACGACTGCGTTTAAAGCAGGAGAAAAAACAGCCGATCCCTTGAGTATGTACTTGGTTGACTTGATGACTATTCCTGTCAATCTTGCAGGTTTACCGGGAATCAGCGTTCCTTGTGGTTTTGACAGTCATGGATTACCAATTGGTTTGCAGTTGATTGGAAACGTGCTGAGAGAAGATCGGCTCTTTCAAGTAGCCTACGCCTACGAACAGTCAACTACTTGGCATCAGCAAAAGCCGAAAATTTAGTTGGTAGGGGCGCAATGCCTTGCGCCCCTACAGTAGTTAGTTCTTGGTTAGTCACTGGTCAGGTGGTCACTGGTCAGGTGGTCACTGGTTACTGGTTGTATACTTCACCTGCTTGACGCTGCCCATACTTCCTAATGGTGTTGGTTGCTGATTGTTTGTGGAAACCATTACAGCACCAGCATTGCCAGAACGAATGACTAACTCTTTTTTTGCTGTCCAAGATTTTCGTTCTCCCTTGGTTAAAGTTCCCTCGAATTCTGTTTTGCCATCTACTTGGACTCTTAACCAGGATTCATCTTGAAGTTCGATGGAAACTTCTACAGGTGAAGTGGCTGCTGCTGAAGAAGATGTTGTGGGAGTAGGAGCGATCGCTGCACTTGATGACGCTTCTGGTGTTGGGGTAGCATTAGTCGTAGGCGTTACGCCTGTTTGTGATGTTTTAGAAGTTGGAGCGATCGATGCTTTTGGTTTTGGGATAGTGGTAGGGCTTTGTTGAGCGACTGGGAATGCTTTTGGAGATTGTTCGGAGACTACTTTTGAAGCTGTTTTCTTTTCAGAGGCGAGTTGAGAAGTTTTCTTTTGGCTGACAGATTCAGCAACTGGGCGTGGAGGGTTAAGTATATAAAAAAGTCCGAAGGAGGCAGCAACTAACAGCAAAATATATGGTACTGCCAAAGGTATGTATATATTGGGTTTTTTATCTAACTCCCGATCGTCTTGGCTAGTTTCTGGGGGAGGGGAACAAATACTAGCAAAATCTTGTGCTATTGCTGTTCCATCTAATCCTATAGCATCAGCGTAATGGCGGACAAACCCTTGAACGTAAACAGGCTCGGGTAATTCTTCAAATCTTCCCTCTTCTAAAGCTTGTAAGAAAACAGGGCGAATTCGCGTATAAGCTGCTAGTTCGTCTATACGTATTGCTCGTTCCTCTCTGACTTGCCGTAGATGTGCAACCACTTCCATGAGTTGCTCCTCTTGAGCCTTACTTGACAGCTTCACCGTCTTCTCCTCTTTTTTGCTAATCTTAAAGCATTAATTAACCAATCCACTGAAAGAGTTATAGAAACTTTGACTATTTACTAATATTATAGTAAATCATTTTTTCATAATATAATCATAATTTTATTGAGCTAAAGTTATTGTATTCGACTGGTCATATTGTTTTTATAAATACTTCCATGATAATAAATAAGCTGCAACAACCAATACAATTGCTGTTTGCATTTACGCTTGTTGCTACAGTTATAGCTTACGGTGCTGTCTGTATATTACTTTTTCTACAGCAATCTCGGTTTATCTTTTTCCCTTCTTCCACTATTGAGACAACACCGGAGTTGTTCAATCTCAATTATGAAGAAGTTTGGTTACCTGTCAAAGTTTCATCTGACAAAGTGCAACGTGTTCATGGATGGTGGCTACCTTCTAGCCAACCAGACAGCAAAGTGCTGCTGTATTTCCACGGAAATAGTATCAACATTGGAGCCAACGTCGTTCGAGCACATCGGTTGTATCAACTAGGGTTTTCAGTCTTCCTTTTTGATTATCGCGGATACGGTCGCAGTGAAGGGAGCTTTCCTAATGAGTTACAGATTTATCAGGATGCAGCCACCGCTTGGGAGTACTTAGTCAGTCAACGCAAAATTTTACCAAACACAATTTTTCTGTACGGACATTCCTTGGGAGGTGCTGTAGCGATCGATCTAGCTGTCAAGCACCCAGAAGCTGCAGGCTTGATTGTAGAAGGTTCTTTTACCTCTATTCGCAAGATGATTGCACATCGGAACAATTTTTGGATGGTGCCAGTCAATCTAATTCTAAAACAGCGGTTCGATTCCATCATGAAAGTGCCAATTTTAAAAATACCAGTTTTATTTATTCACGGCACTGCTGATGAAGTCGTTCCCGCCTTTATGAGCAAGAACCTGTATGAAGCAACTCCCGAACCAAAGAACTTAGTTCTCATTCCGGGAGGAGGACATAACGATGTAGCAGAGGTTGCTCCTTCTGCTTATTACCAAGCAGTACAGTCTTTTGTGAAATACGTGCAGGATCTTAATAGCTCGCAATTTGTATTGGAATAGGGTGGGGATAAAGGTTAAAGAATAAAGTATCAAACATTTGATTTTTTCCTTCATTGAATAAGTCCTATAGCAATGCTATTTGATTTGTGAAATACATGGAGTAGGTAGGGCTAAAGCCCACCAAAAGCTTTTTGTGGTGGGCTTTAGCCCTACCTACAGTACTTAAGATTTTTCATAAATGATTTAGAGATTGCAATTTATCTCATTTTTTATACTCAGTGTTTTTCTTAAATGTGTTAAGAAAAACATTTTTTTGCGTAATTTTACAATTAGTTCTTTTCTTAATCTTATTAAGTAGAAAAAATGCAATATCTCACTCAGTAGGAGATTTCAGTAACAGTCTTCCTCATTATATAATGCGCTCTCGACTGCATCCCTCCTTCGAGGTAGAAAAATGATACGTATCCGTCCGGAGATGATAATAAACCGTAGAAGAAATTACATAAGTGAAACTTCGCATTGCTCAACTGCCGAAAGAGGCTTCTCAAAATGGCTACCACATCCCTGTACTTACTACAATCTCCCGGTCATCCAGCTATAGAAATTTCTCAGGATGAATTGCGATCGCTGTTAGATGAAATAGAAACAGAATTACATCATAGTAAAGTTTATCGTCGTGCTCTCGCTATGATGCAACAGTTGCTAGGTTCATCAGCCGAACAAGCCCAATCACTGTTTCAATCCATAGGTAGAGAAGCAATTGGTTTAGCTTTTCGCCAATTTGTGCAACATTCTCAAAAGACAGAAGACGAAAACAAGCAATCAGAAAATAACCATCAAACCGACAACAACAATATAGAAATTGTAGCGACTCTTTCAGAAGAAGCAGAAGTTGTTGATTATACACCATGCTTAACTGATGTTAGAGTACACCAAAAAGAAAGTGTTGAAACAACTGTTCGAGAAGTGCCATTAAAACCAGAAGTCGTGCAAACCGTAGAAAGCCAGCCTATTAAGAAAAAACAAAGCAAGTGGTTTGGAAACAGAAAGCCGACAAAAGCCGAACTAGCCGAACAAAAAGCTCAACAACGTATAGAAAGCCTGCGCCAAGTTGGGCAAAAATTGCGGCAAGTTCGAGAGTTGCAAGGTCTTTCTCTAAACCAACTTCACGTTTATACTCACGTACCCATCCATCAGATGGCAGCAATTGAAGAAGGTAACTGGGATGCATTAGCAGAAGATGTTTACGTTCGTGGCTTCATCCGTGTTATGGGTAATGCCCTAGGGCTTGACGGTACAAATTTAGCTGCCTCTTTACCCGTTTCAGAACCGACAAAACTAGTATTACCAACCTCCTATCAATCTCAATTCCAATCTAGTAACTTAGGATTTGGAATCAAACCAGTGCATCTTTATGTAGGCTATGCAGCCCTCGTTGCTGGTTCTTTAGGAGGATTATCAATCATGTCTCAGCAAGCTAACGCAAACGCGGGCATAGAGACAGGTGAAGCCCCTACATCCTCTGACGTCAAACAGTCCTTGAAAGACGAAAAACCAACAGCCAAACCAGGGTTACAGTCTAGCACGGCAGGGATCGCGGTTGGTTCCGACATTGCCCCACCAGAAGCATTGTAAATTTTGGATTTTGGATTGTTGGATTACTACTAAATTTCTGTTAAATTTCTATGGTGCGGGCCGAAAAGCCCGCTATTATTATGGGACGGGCGAGGACGCCCATCCCACAAGATGGAATAATTTCTTTGTTGCAGTTCTTTTGCAGTGTATGAAAATCTTACTTGCTTTATTTTAAAAGTCTTGTTACCCTGACATCATATTCAGTACAGCATGGGCGATCGTTTCTAGCCTGAATGCGTGCCATAGTGTTAGCTTTGAATTTTGATTCAGCGTCTATTTCGTAGCGTGTGGTCTCGCGTTGAAAGATACTATTTAATTGGTCAAGACATTCTCTAGTATCAACTAGTACCTCATAAGTATGAACCATCTTCGGGCCTCCAAATGCTCATTGAGCAAACTATGAGAATGTATCCAGTATATGAACTGAAAGAGATCCCCGTTCGTGAATGCAAACAATTCTTCATTGAAAGCTACATAGTTAGCGAAAGTACACGTAACTTCATCAATTTAGTAGCTTTACTATAGAACTCCTATTTGATTTTTTAATTGTAAGTAGGGTGGGCAATGCCTACTATATAAACTCTTGGTAGGCATTGCCCACCCTACAATACTTAAATTTTATTCACAAATCAGATAGATTACTAGATGACTTTTATTTAAAAACGCCACTTTTGTTGCAATTTAGAAATGTAGGTTAGAAATGTCAGTTAAGGAACTACTCGCGTGCAGTATAGCGTTTTCCGATCTGCCAAGGTACAGATTTATCTGCGTCCATATGCTACAGGGTGCGGTTAATTATTTCTTCCTGTACTCAAGGAAGTGGGAATTGCTATATACGAAATTTCTTGCACTATGCTTGTAGTTCTTTAAATTGCTCAATAACCTCGTACTTTAATGAAATTGAAAACTAGTTCGCTTCAATTTATTGTCGTTGGCATGACAGTCTCCTTGATTGCTTCCTGCACGCGAGTTCCAGAAACCAGTCATATAAACTGTAACAATCCACAAGCACAGTCATCTTACGAATGCAACAACTCTGGTAGTGGTGGCGGTAGCAGTCGCACTTACTACGGAGGGTCTAGTACGTATAGATACCGTGGCGCTAGTAAAGGTAGTTCAAGCTATTCTCCGTCGCGAGTGGGTCGTTCTGGATTTGGTAGTTTTGGTCGTGGTGGTAGCGCGGGTGGTTAGGAGAATGAATATAGATATTTTCAATAGCCCTCAGAGAAAGCGTTTCTTTCAGTCAATGAAAATGGGTTGGTACAATGTTTGCCCGATTGAGGAAGGAACGGGTATTCCTTTGACTGACCAAGAAATACCATACGCTTTGTATTACTGTCACAAAGTTTCTCCACAAATCGTACACGAAATTAAGCACGCATCTGAATTGGTCGGTAGTGTTTTGATGGAAGTTTGGTCGATTGTCCGCACGCTTGATGAAGAAACTTTGCTTGACTATGGCTTTCCTCAAGATGCTATTAAGGTGGTGAAGCATGATTCTCTTCCACCATTTTGTATGCGGTTAGATTGGTGCTGGAATGAAGAAACAGGTGTAAAAAAGGTTATAGAAACAAACCCTCAAACTCCTAGCTTTTGGTTTGAGTGTACCGAGGGTAATGGCAAAGTTGCAGAACATTTTAAATTACAAGATCCTGTATTTAATGCTCAAAATATATTAAGTTTTTCCTTAAATAATCATATACATGGAGCAGCTTTATTGCTAAATAAAAGAGTGGAGGAATGCCATATTGCTTTTACAGCATTAAATAACGCTGAGGATTTAGGTACTATGCGATGGTTAAGTAGAAAATACAAGCGCAAAAGTACTGTGTTACCATTGGAATCCCTTCGTATTAAAGATGGAGAATATCTATTTGATTCTAGAACAGGGCAACCTATAGATATATTATTTATGTGGTATCCCATTGAATGGGTTATTTATGATACGGATGAAAAAGGTGAAAGATTGTGGTCTGCTCTCGAACAGCTGATTTTAGAGAAGAAAATTGTTATTGTTAACTTTGGTTCTGCTTTTGCATTGCAGCCTAAAAGTATATTTGCTCTGATTACAGATTTGGGATTGGAGTTATTTAATAATAAAGATGCTCAAACAATTTTTGACTATTTCCCCAGAACTTCTATGATGCCAGAGAAAATAGGTAACTCATACTTTGCTAAACCTATTTTGGGAAGGGAAGGTGCAGGAGGATTTGCTGTCAAATCGGGAGAGGTAGCTGTTCGCAGTCACAGCAACGAACCTTGGTATACAGAACAAGATTATGTTTATCAGGAGTTATTGGAACTTCCCACTTTAGAAATTGCCGAACAATCTATGACCGTTGTTTGGGGAGCATGGTTGTACAATAACGGTCAAGATGAATTAGTATCGGGCGGTCTGGGAATGCGTGTTTCTGAGGGGAAAATAACAGATAATATTTCCTATTGGTGTCCTATTGGTTGTTAGATAAACCAATTTATTTTATGGAAAAGCAAAGTAAATCTCGTTCTCCTTGGGCATTCATTCCTACTTTGTATTTTACTTCTGGAATTCCCTATGTCATTGTCAATACAATTTCTGTTATCTTTTACAAGAAATTAGGTGTAGATAATACTCAGATTACCTTTTGGACGAGTTTACTTTATCTTCCTTGGGTTATTAAAATGTTCTGGAGTCCAATTGTTGATACTTACTGGACAAAAAGAACATGGATACTTGTGACTCAGTTTGCTATGTTCTTTTGTTTGGCTTTGTTAGCTTTTTCTTTACAATTGTCAAATTTCTTTTTTATTTCCTTAGTAGTATTGACTTTCGGAGCATTTATTTCTGCAACTTACGATATTGCAACAGACGGTTTTTATTTACTGGCTTTAAATCCAGGAGAACAAGCCTTTTTTGTAGGTATTCGCTCGCTTTTTTATCGAATTGCTCTAATTTTTGGTTCTGGTTTTTTAGTAGTTTTAGCAGGGATACTTGAAGAAAGGTATTTGAATAGTGTTTCTTTAAGTTGGAGTCTGTCTATTGGTTTATCATCTCTAGTTTTAGTAGTATTGTTTATTTGTCATCGGATTTTTTTGCCTTTGCCTGAAGCAAGCGATCGCAAACAGTTTGAAGCCACATCAAATGTTTCTTTTTTTGAGATTATTTTTTCTTATTTTAGACAAAAAAGAATTATAGCAATCCTAGCATTTATATTGCTTTACAGATTTGGTGAGGCAATGTTGCTTAAAATAGCACAATTGTTTTTATTAGATAAACCAGAAGCTGGAGGTTTGGGACTATCTACATCAACTGTAGGTTTAGTTTACGGTACGTTTGGGGTACTTTCTCTGATTGTGGGAGGAATTACAGGTGGAATGGTTATTTCCAAATATGGATTGAAAAAATGTCTTTTACCGATGGCTTTGGCATTGAATTTACCGGATGTATTTTATGTGTATATGGCTTATGTTAAACCATCTTTGCCTCTTGTTTATGCTTTAGTTTCTTTTGAGCAGTTAGGATATGGTTTTGGGTTTACTGCTTTTAGTGTTTATTTAATGTATATTTCTCAAGGAGAATATAAAACTTCTCATTTTGCTATCTCTACAGGTATTATGGCTTTGGGTATAATGCTACCTGGTTTAATTAGCGGTTATATTCAAGCACAAGTAGGGTATCTCTTATTTTTTGTATTGGTCTGTTTGTTGACAGTTCCTGGTATGATAACTCTATTTTTTATTCCTTTGGAGAAAGGAACCGCAGATGAACGCTGACGAACGCGGATAAACTAGCAAATGACAAATGACAAATAACAAATGACAATGTTATGAATTGTGTTTTAGGAATTGATGGTGGTGGAAGCAAAACTGTTTGTGTTTTGATGGATGATAAAGGGCAAGTTTTAGGTCGTGGTGAATCTGGTGCGTCGAATTATCAAAGTATAGGTACTCAAGCTGTATTACAAGCTATTACGTCTGCTATTTATGGTGCAGCAGTCGAGGCGTTGAAATTGACAGATGATCTTAGGGTGAGAGGGATTTGCTTGGGATTGGCTGGTGTAGGGCGTGCTGAGGATATTGAAGTTGTAAAAAGTTTAGTCCTTGAGTTGCAGAATAGTGGTTGCCTTCCTATTACTTGGGATTTGACTTGTAGAAAGTATAATAATTCTAATATTGTTATTTATAATGATGCATTAATTGCTTTAGTTGGGGGAGTTGGTTATCCTGTAGGAATTGTGGTTGCTGCTGGAACTGGTTCTATAGTTTTTGGTCGCAATCATCAGGGAGATGTTAAGCGAGTCGGTGGTTGGGGATATATTTTAGGTGATGAAGGAAGTGCTTATAGAATAGCTGTGGCTGGTATGCAAGCAGCATTAAAGGCATACGATGGACGCGAGGTTCCTACTTGTCTTGTCGAAGTTTTTAAACAGCATCTTGGTTTGGTCAGTATTGAGGATTTAATAGAAGTTATATATCGAAGAGATTGGGGTGTTAAAGAAATAGCTGCTTTAGCACCTCTTGTTGATGGTGCTGCTGTTTGTGGAGATGAAACTGCTAATAGAATTATTGATAATGCTGTGAAGGAGTTGATCTGGGCGACTGGTACAGTTATTGATGCGATTTTTAGTCACCGAGAACTTTTTGAAGTTGTGACAACGGGAAGTGTTTGGTTGGGAAAATCTAAGATACGCGATAAATTTGCTAAATCGATTCTTGCTATGTTTCCGACAGCAAAAGTGATTTTTCCTCGTCATGAACCTGCTTATGGTGCTGGGTTATTGGCGTTGCAGAAGTTGGCGGAGGAAGGAATTTCATGAACCATACTAAGTATGGAGGAGAAAACATAGGTCTATTTTTGGCAATCTTTAGAAACTTGAATGTTTTCACATACTTGAATATTTTCACATAATAAAATATTTACACATGATTGAGGCATTGACCTATATACTAATAAAATCATTTGAGGAGATATAACAAGAGTGACAGTACAGCACAATATTAAAATCTATGATATTGATGATAAATCACCTTATTTATCTACAGTAATAGAACTATGGGGGGCTAATCGAGCAACTCTTGGACTTTTTCCGAAAGGTGCTTTTGCGGAACGTGCAGCAAGTCGTGAGATTCTTGTAGCTGTTGACGATCGCGCAGGTTGTATTGGTTATCTATTATATCGATGTTCCTATGACCGAATTACCATAGTTCATCTATGCATTGCTTCGTCACACAGAGGTCAGAATGTTGCAAAATTACTTATTGATTATCTAAAAAATCTAACCACAGACAAATATAGTGGAATTGGCTTAAGTTGTCGTCGTGATTACGGCATAGATAACATGTGGGAAAGATTCAATTTCATTCCCAAATATGAGAAGACAGGTAAGGGTAAGTCTAAAAATTAACTGACATATTGGTGGTTCGATCATGGTCATCCTAACCTATTTTCTAATGTGACAACGCAAAAACTTGAATCTCAATTCTGTGTAGTTATTGATACTAGTATCTTTTTCGATTTATATGCGGGAGAAGATACTGATAATGAAGAGTCTAGATTACTTTTAGTTGACTGGCTAGAACCTGAATTAGAATTATTCATAACTGATGTAATATTTAGCATAATTAATCGTATACCCGTTCCCGAAGAAAGAAAAATTTTGCGGGACTTTGCCGAACAAAATTTTAATACTTTACTATGTAAAAATCAAATATTAGATGCAGAATTCAGAAATTTAAAAATTTTCTTTTCAGAAAAACAAGTAAGTATTGATGAATCAGAAATTCGCAATCTTGCTAGAACCATTGCTTCAGATGCAAAAGTATTTGTAACAAGAAAACAGTCATTATTAGATCTAGCAGCAGAATTTTATGCAAAATTTGGACTATCAATTCTTCGTCCTACTACACTACTGAATCAATTAGATGAACTTCGTAGAAAACCTGATTACCAACCTGTGCGTTTAGCTGGTACTCTTTTACAGCAAAGATTAGTACAAAAAGGAGAAGAAGACTTTTTATCTAACTTTTTTCAAAATTTCAAAAAGGGTGAAACTAAAGCAGTTTTTCAACAACAAATGCATCGGTTTCTTACCGAGCTAGAAAAATTTAAGTGCTCTCTCGTTTTTGAAGGAGAAAATCAACCGCTAGCTTTAATAGTATATGGGAGATATAAAAAACATGAGTTAGAGATTTCAATGCTTAGAATAGCAGATAATTCTCTAGCATCTACACTTGCAAGACACTTAATTTTTCAAGCTATTTCACATTCATACCGCGAACATTATCAGTTTACCAAAATTACTGATTTATATTTGGACTCAATTGTCATAACAGCAATTCAAGAAGATTATTTTGTCAGAGCTAGTAATGGGGGTTGGGTGAAGGCAAACTTAGCTGCTGCTGAATTCGGCTCTCAATTATCACAGCGTCTGATTACTCTAGCTTCTACTTTAGGTGAAGAATATAATTTTTGCCTTCGATTGGCAGATACTCTTAGTCAAGAAAATTTAATCAAAGATGTTCAAACATCATCTAATATTGAACGGTTTCTTTTTCCAGCTAAGATTATCGATGCTGAAATTCCTACGTTTATTATTCCCATTAAACCCAGATGGGCAATACATTTATTTGATGAAGAGTTGGCTAATCAAACTTTATGGGGAGCAAAATTTGAATTAGCTTTTAACCGTGAAGCTGCATATTATAAATCTCTTGTAAATTCAGGAGGGTTAAAAGCTCCTGGTAGAATTCTATGGTATGTAAGTCAAGATGCATATAATAATTACTATGGGGTAGGAGCAATTCGAGCTTGCTCCTGCGTTGATGAAGTTGTAATTGGTAAACCTGAGGAGCTTTATCAACGCTATCAACGATTGGGCGTTTATCAATTACGCGATGTCTTGGCTATAAGTACTAAAGAGGGTAAAATTATGGCGATACGCTTTAGTAATACAGAGTTATTTGACCAGATTATAGACTTAAAAACTATTCGGAAGTTTTTAGGCAAAAATTTAACGCCTCAGTCACCTTATAAAATAGATAACAATACCTTTCAAAAGATGTATAATTTAGGTATTTATAATATACCACCTAGAGCAAATGACAATGCTGGGTAATATACTGTTACTATCAATCAAGCCTGAATATGCAGATAAAATTTTTTCTGGTAAAAAAACAGTAGAGCTTCGTCGTGTGCGTACTCGATTAAGTCCAGGTGACTTAGTTTTAGTATATGTGTCATCTCCTAAAAAAGCTTTAGTTGGTTCATTTGAAGTAGAGGGTGTTAGTCAAATCGAAATTGAAAATTTACAAAAAGATCTAAATATTTTTTGGGAACAAATTAAAGATAAAGCTAAAATTAGTTACAGAGAGTTTAGAAATTACTACAAAGGTGCATCAATAGTTGTTGGAATTTCTTTAAAAAATGTTAAATCTTTTTCTCTTCCTGTAGAGTTAAAACAACTGAGACAAAGAATTCCTGAATTTCAACCTCCACAAAGTTATCGCTATTTGAAGCCGACAGAACTTAAGATGTTTGAATCTATTTTACAAGAAGACATAGTTTGCTCTTACGAACAATTAGAACTATTTAATGATACTCTTGTGTCCTAATTATTAAAGAATGTTAAAAGAAGACAAAAAAGCGGAATTTGTAAAACTATTTCAAGAATTTGTAGCAGTATATGTTTACACGCCACATGGATTAAATCGGAAAAAAATTTATATCCAGAAACGTCAATATGAACGCCGATATGTTGAAGCAATAGTAGTAGACTCTACGGAAGAGCCAACACAAAATCTTCTGCTGAGACTGCTACCTAACATAGATTCAATCATTGGTTTTCAACCAGGTGATTATATACATATTGACTCGTCTATTACCGGACATTTAAGAACGTTAATTAGTAAGTTTCAGTGGACTAAAATAGAATATTGGCCTTTACTTGCTCAAGCAATTATCCGGTTTCTTCAACAATGTTATAAAAACTCTAATCAGTTATTGACTGCTTGTACAGAATTTGTGGCGTTGCCATACACCAAAAATTTTCAAATGCCAACACTTACCCCAATTTTAAATTTAGTTTGTCCGGATATTTTTTTTACAATTAGTAATGTCTCACGACAGGTTATCAACTATTTCGCAAATACTTTGTACAGCCATAAGCTAATAGAGTATCCATTCATTAATCTAACCGCGAATGAGCTAATTTCGGAACTTGCGAAAGAGATGAACCTACTTGGTGTCCCTGCTATGCAGGATGATGACTTGTTGGATATGTTTTCTTACTGGCTAGTAGTAGTTAAAAGATATAATTTAATTAGTAAGGTCAATCAACAAATTAAAAAGAGTCACTTGCAACTAGAATATACTTTATCTCAATGTGCTAAAGAAATTAGTTTTGACGAAGCAAAACTGCAACACTGGATTCGCATAATTAATCGTAAAGGTCAAGCAGTATTGTATGGTTCACCTGGAACTGGTAAAACCTTCATTGCTGAAAAACTTGCCAAGCATTTAATTGCGGGCGGTAATGGATTCTCGGAACTTGTGCAATTTCATCCAGCATATTCCTATGAAGACTTTATTCAAGGCATTCGTCCTCAAAATGAAAATGGACAATTGAAATACTCTCTGGCTACAGGTCGATTTTTAGAGTTTTGTCAAGAAGCAGAAAAACGTCAAGGTATTTGCGTTTTGATAATTGATGAAATTAATCGTGCAAATCTCTCTCAAGTGTTTGGGGAACTAATGTATTTACTAGAGTACCGCGATCGCGAAATTTCTTTAGCTGGTGGTAACAAATTTCGCCTTCCCTCAAACGTTCGTATTATCGGGACAATGAATACAGCAGATAGATCCATCGCTTTAGTTGACTATGCCCTACGCCGTCGTTTTGCGTTTATAGAAGTGCGTCCTAATTATAATATATTGGAACAATATCATCAGAAAACAGCTTTTCCAGCCAAGGAGTTGAGAAGTATTTTAGAGGAATTGAATAAACTTATCAATGATAAAAACTATGAAATCGGCATTTCATTTTTCTTAACTGAAACATTATCTAATGATATAGAAGATATTTGGTGTATGGAAATAGAGCCTTATTTAGAAGAATACTTTTTTAATCAATTAGAGAAAGTAGATGAATTTCGTTGGGAGAGAATCAAGCAACGGTTACCATTATATTAATTTTAAAATTTATGTGCTGTTGGGGTAGATATTGCTCTCCAATATTTATCTGGTGGGCATTGCCTACCCTACATGGATTTTACAAATCAAATAGGATTGCTATATGAATCAAGCAAAAATAAAAGTTATTGAACTTACGGAATATATAGAAAAGTTATTTCAGCATGATGAAATACCAGATTCAGTTGGGGAAGAGTTATTTGATAAGTATAAAAATTTAGTAGATGTAGAATTTCCTAGTTATAAAACTCAAAATAAGTGGAAACTAAAAGCTAAAGGATGGGTGGGATATGTTCCTTTAAGTAATGAATTTGTTCTGAGATTACAACCAAAGGTATGTATTAAAAATTTGTTTCAAATGTTGGAATACGCTTATGACCTCAAGAGCTTTCGGATTCTTGAAGGGGTTATGGATTGTAGTTCTCTAGAAGAATTTTATAATAATTTAGCTCAAGTCCTAGCTCAGCGCATTTTGGAAAGGTGTCGCAAAGGGCTATACCGCAGATACTTGCTGAAAACAGAACAGCTTTCATATATACGAGGAAGGTTAGATTTTCGACAAGCAATCCAAAAGCCGTGGGATGTAAAACTGAAGTGTCAGTACGAAGAACAAACGGCTGATATTCCTGAGAATCAAATTTTAGCTTGGACTCTTTTTATTATTGGTCGTAGTGGCTTGTGTTCGGAACGAGTATCGCCAATAGTACGGAAAGCTTACCATGCTCTACAAGGATTGATAACACTGCAACAGTTTAGCCCAAAAGATTGTGTCGGACGACAGTACAATCGGCTAAATGAAGATTATGGCTTATTACACAGTTTTTGCCGCTTCTTTTTAGAGAATACAGCACCTAGTTATGAAACAGGCGATCGCACAACACTTCCTTTTCTAGTCAACATGGATCGGCTTTACGAGCTTTTTGTTGCAGAATGGCTAAAGGCACACTTACCTTCAAACTTTATCCTCAAGTTTCAAGAAAGAGTCAGCATAGGAAAAAATTTACATTTTAAAACTGATTTAGTGTTGTACAATTGCTCAACACCGACACCTTGCTATATTCTCGATACTAAGTATAAAACTCCTGTAAGTCCCTCATCTGAAGATATTGCTCAAGTTGTTGCTTATGGAGTCTCCAAGAGTTGCAAAGAAGTTATTTTGGTGTATCCAGCTTCATTAACTCATGCCTTAAATATATTAGTGGGAGATATAAGAGTTCGCTGTCTGACTTTTGCTGTTGATGTTAACCTTGATGATGCAGGTCAAGTGTTTCTAAAAAACCTTCTGTCTCTGTCACAAGCGAGTTATTCTGCTTGTAACTAACCTCTTTTATATGTACGGGCGGGGACGCCCGTAGCACAGGAACATATATCCTACTTCTAGATTATTGGTAAAGTAATCCTACACAAAGCACTTGCACAATTACGCTGGTACTTGAATTCTTTCAGTACCTGCAAGTTCAAATGCTGCATGGATGGCTTGCAAAGCTTTGACACCTTCCTCACGTCCCACAACACAGCTAATTTTAATTTCTGAGGTGGCAATCATTTGGATATTAATTCTATGCTCTGCCAATGCTTCAAACATTTTAGCGGCAACACCTGGTTGACCTACCATCCCAGCACCCACAACACTCACCTTGGCGATGTTGTTATCTAAAACTACTTCGCCCCAACCATGTTCGACTGCACTTTGCTGAAGCATTTTCTGTGCGGCTTCTGCATCGATTCGAGCAACGGTGAACGCAATATCTCGTGTAGGAATGCCATCTATCACGTGACAGCGCTGAGATTGAATAATCATGTCTATGCTGACGTTGTGTTGTGCCAATAGCCCAAAAATCTTTGCTGCCGTTCCCGGACGATCTTGAACTTGACGAATTGCTAATCTTGCTTGGTTCATATCCAAGGCAACACCTCTGACATGAGGAGGGGGAGAGGGAGGAATGGCTTGGGGAGACGGAACAGGAGAAGTGGAGGAACTGTATATCTCAAATGCCTCACACAGAGCTGTTACAGCGCGATCGCAATCTGTATTAGCAATGACACAGCTTACCTTCACTTCACTCGTAGAAATCATGCGAATATTCACACCAGCTTCCGCAAGAGCAGCAAACATCTGAGCAGCAACACCGGGGCGTCCTATCATTCCTGCCCCTGCAATACTGACTTTGGCAATATCTTGCTGTACCATCACCTCTGCTTCTTCTGGCGCAGTGCTGTTGTGGGAACGAAGAACTGGGGCTATAGCAGAAGCCACAGCTTCTGCCCGATTTAATATAGATGTCATCACAGTGAAGGCAATATCATTTGTATTCCCTTCGTGAATCGACTGAATAATCAAATCCACATCCACGTCTTGACGAGAAATTTCGCCAAATAACCGTGCTGCTACACCTGGTTTATCCGGTATGCGCAACAAAGCAACCCTTGCCTGATTTATATCAAATTCTACCTTATCTACAGGACGGGCAATTTCTAAATTTATTAATGGTCTTGGTTGCGGTTTAGCTGAAATCACCCAAGTGCCGGGATCGTCTGTCCAACTAGAGCGCACGACCAAAGGAACGCCATAGTTTCGGGCAATTTCTACGGCACGGGGATGTAATACTTTCGCCCCCAAACTGGCGAGTTCCAGCATTTCATCACTGGTAATTTCATCCATCAACCTTGCGTCTGGAACCAGACGGGGGTCTGTAGTTAAAATTCCCGGTACATCAGTATAAATCTCACAAAAATTAGCTTGTAATGCGGCTGCTAAGGCGACGGCTGAAGTATCCGACCCACCGCGTCCTAAAGTTGTAATTTCTAATTCTTCGGTACTTGTAATACCTTGAAATCCTGCAACTACCACAACTTTACCTTGATTGAGATGGCGTTGAATGCGTTCTGGTTCAATACGTAAAATTCGGGCGCGAGTGTGTTCGGCTTCTGTCACAATTCCCACTTGTGTACCTGTGAGGGAAATAGCGGGCTGTCCGAGTTCCTGAATTGCCATGCTCAGTAGAGCTATAGATACTTGCTCTCCAGTTGAGAGCAGCATATCCATTTCCCGACGACTAGGGGTTTTCGCCAATTCGTAAGCTAGTTTAACTAGTCCATCAGTGGTTTTTCCCATTGCGGAAACTACAACAACTAGCGAGTTTCCTGCTCTAACAGATTTGCACACGCGCTGTGCCACAGCTTGTATGCGTTCTACGGAACCAACCGACGTACCACCGTATTTTTGAACAATGAGAGCCATAGTCTTTATATAGTACTTAATATTTTTATCTCATCAGCGTCCGTACTGAGAAAACAGCCTTTAAGGCAATTTAATTCCCGATGAGTATTCCTAGACAACTACAAGGTAAAATATCGGGCATGAGATTGATTCATATTAAGCAAATTATACACCAGTCGTGTCAGACTTTCTGATTTTACCTTCGGAAGAATTTCTCTAGTTTTCAAGAATAAATTGATACACCAAGCATATATAGAGTCGGGCTCGTAACTGCATTGGCGACTGCACACTATAAAGTTGAGGTTTTATTTTCAGGCACTTGAATAAACGCCTCAAATTGACCGTTAGGAGTCCATTGGATTGCACCGTCTCTTCCTGTAAAAAAGAGTTTGGTCTGACTTTGTTGCAGTTCTGATAACGTTTTTGGTTCGAGGTTTGTACTTGGTGCGATCGCAACTTGTGGCTGTAATGCTGGAACGAGTTCTTTCAACAAACGATTGGAACACCACAGCACTTGTGGACGTGGTATTCCTCCTGTTGTTAGTTGGCGCAATTCTGTTGGTTCAATATCACCTACAAATAACCAGTTTTGATTGACAACTTGTAGTTGTAATATGGGTAATTTATTGTTAAGTAACTGCACGACAATTGAATCTGCATTGACTTGTTGACCGACAGATAAAGGTTTATAAATTCCCTTACTGTTTTGTAATTCTTTTTGAATTCCTAAACTAGCCATGTTATTCTCTTGTGTAGGAGAATATTCGTAGAAAGTTGCTATTGGTAATTCTTGTAGTATTTTTATCCAAGCTGTTCCATTTTTAGGTTGAAAATTAGAAGCAATTGCCAAATCTATTTTATTGATTCCTTGTTGTTTTAGAAATGGTAGTATCGTCAGAGTTCCTGTTTCTTCCTGACCGCTATTAATGAGTGTTATTTTTCCTTTATTTTGAATGACCACAACTGGTTCTTGACCTGATGCTAATAAAGTGACGCGAAATAGGTTGTTTGTAGTATGCCACAGAGGAATAAATATCAAACCAAGAGCGAGCGCACCTGCAAAGAACCATCGCTTTTGCCACCAATTGACTAACAAAACTAGGATCAGTAATCCATAAATTGCCAACATTTGTCCAGTAGATATGCTACCAACAGCTACAGTTTTTCCTGGTAAATTGACAAAAAATTCTACTAATTGAATCAACCAATGTGTGGGATAATATAGTGCAAAGGCTAGAGTACTGCCTATATCGCTTGATACTACGCTGGCTAATGCACTCATGACTCCACCAAGACTAATTATAGAAATCAATGGAGTAGAAAGAACATTGACTATTAAGCTGTAATTTGATACGACACTAAACAAATGGAGCGTTAGAGGTAACGTCCAAATTATGGCAGCAATGGGAACTGAAATTAAGGAAGCAATGCTAGGTGGTAACCATTGCAATCGATTGTTTATTGGAGTGGCTGTAGTAATTAATCCAAATGTTGCTAAAAAACTCAGTTGAAATCCTAAATCCCAAATCCACTGTGGATTAAATAGCAGCATCAATACTGCTACAATCAGTAAAGCACCTAACTGTTTGACTTTACGTTTCAATCCTAAGCCAATTAATGCTGCAAATCCCATAATTACAGCTCTGACAACTGGTGCAATGGAACCTGCTAAACTTAGAAAGATTAAAAGAGCAGCACTACCAAGTAGGATTTGGGTTCCTCTTTTTGCTCTAGATGTTAGCCCCAGCACCACACCTAAAATCAGAGAAGTTTGAAATCCTGAAGCTGCTAAAGCGTGAGCTAAGCCAATTGTGGTAAACCAGTCGCGAATATCATAGGGTAAGTCAACAGCTTTGCTACCCAAAACCATCGCACTGACAAGGGGACCTTCTGGGACACCTAACCACCGAACTTGCGATCGCACAATTTGTTCTCGAACTTTCCACCATCCCCATTGCTTTCCCTCATCTAGGATACTCATTTGCCGTCCGCTTAAACCAGCAAAAGTCCCTTCTTGTCTGAGAAATTTTTGGAAATCATAACCACCAGGATTAAGTGCTGGTTGTGGTTTATATAAGATACCAGTGACAGCAACTTGCTGAGTTGGATGCAATCCAGTTGCTTGAAGTATGGGTACAGTGACGTATAATTTTCCTCCTACCCCTTTACTCGTACCCGAAGCACTGCTATCGCTTTTGACTTCATCTAACTGAGTTGCTTCTAACCAAAACTGTCCTCGCTGATTGCGGGTGACGCGAGGTGTACTTAGGACTTCACCTCGAACAATAAAAAGCTGTTCTTGATTGTTATTGTTTGAGGGTACGAACTGACTTACATCGTTCTTGGCTGGTTGAGGGACTCGCAGTTGAAAATAGAAGGTTGCTAATAGTCCGACAATTCCGGCTGCTAACCATACTTTGGAAGAGATCGGATGCGATTGTGGTAATGGTTGAGTTAAGGCTTGAGAATTTTCCTTCTTTGTAGGAATTTTTCTTTGCTTAACTCGTTTTTGCCGAGAAAAAATAGCACCAGCTACACCTAAAATCACTACGCAAAAACCACCCCAAGGAACTGCTGTTAACAGTAACCCTAGAATGTAGAAAAGACAAATAATGACACCACTTCCCTGAATCATCAAACAAATACCTGGGAAACGCAATTGGCGACTAAAAAGGCAAAGCCCGCTTTTAGCGGACTTTATCTATTCATTCAAGTTATACCACCATGCGTGGATTTTAGATTTTGGATTGGGAGAGCTTTGCTGTATTAGATACTTGTACCTAGCTTTATACCTAGTAAGGCGTGTATGAACATCAGACAAAGTGCTGTACTTCCTAAATAAGCATGGAGCATACGTAACGAAGCTTTGTTTCCGGCAAAGCCACTAAAGGAAATTGCACCATTGATAAATAACAGTAACAGTAAAATCGAACCTGTCCAAAAGTGAGAACTTTCCAGAATGGATTGACGCTGCATCACTAAAGATAACACTCCACCCGTGTAACCAAGTGCCATGAACAAAAACATCCATGGTGCTATCTTACGGTGAGCGCTACGACTTTGGATTGCTGCTTCTTTGTCTTTTACAAGTCGTCCCCGCCACCCGGTGAATCCGACAAAGCTACCCATCACGAAAATCACAATCCCCATCATCGCGGGGTGTCCCCAATGAACTATGATATCGGGGATACCTAAAGAACGAAACCAAGCTGCAATAGGTTCTAAAGCTTCAGTAAGATTGACCATGAACTACAAACTTTGATTTTTGGCAAAAAAACACTCCAGTATAAAATTATCTTATTTCTTGAGAAGTGGAAAACCTAATTTTTCTCTTTGCTCTACGTAGAGTTGCGCCACTTTACGTGCCAAGTGACGGATTCTGCCAATGTAGCGTGTTCTCTCTGTTACAGAAATGACTCCTCTGGCATCCAAGAGGTTAAAGGTGTGAGAGCATTTGATGACATAATCCAAGCTGGGTAATACTAGTCCTCGTTCTGTCAGTTGTTGCGCTTCTTGCTCGTACATATTAAATAGTGCGAGCAGCATTTCAGGATTGGATGCTTCAAAGTTGTAAACGCATTGTTCAATTTCTCCTTGGAGGTGAACGTCTCCATAGGTAATGTTATCTGTCCATTGGATCTTCACCATCGCTTCTACTCCTTGGAGGTACATTGCTAATCTCTCCAAGCCATAGGTAATTTCGATTGACACTGGACGGCAATCAATTCCTCCACATTGTTGGAAGTAAGTAAATTGAGTGATTTCCATCCCGTCTAGCCAAACTTCCCAACCAGTCCCCCACGCTCCTACAGTTGCGTCTTCCCAATTGTCTTCTACAAATCGGATATCGCGGTCTTCTGGGCGGATACCTAAAGCCCTTAAGGAATCGAGATATATTTCTTGAATGTTGTTTGGCGATGGTTTAATCAGGACTTGGTACTGGTAATAGTGTTGAAAGCGATTGGGATTTTCACCATAACGTCCATCAGTAGGACGGCGACAGGGTTCAACATAAGCTACTGCCCAAGGTTCTGGTCCTAATGCTCTTAGAAAAGTGTGCGGGTTCTTGGTTCCTGCCCCTTTCTCCATGTCGTAAGGTTGGGCAATAAGGCATCCGCGATCGCTCCAAAACTTATGCAGGATAGCTATTATCGACTGAAAATTCACAAGTACCTCTTCTATATATATAGGGCGTGCATATCCCATTGTTGCTTATGCTCGCCACTATAAGGGTTTGGGACGTTCAAAAAAAAAGTCAGAAAAATTTTTTCCAAATTAGTTGACAGTCTGAAGGGAGGTCGCTACTATAGAAAAGTGCCGGATGAGGCGGGCGCACAAAAAAGCGACGCCATGA